>NZ_LWFI01001501.1:0-1243 GCF_001635735.1 Oleiphilus sp. HI0067 | reverse complement strand
AAAGCATCGACTGATCAAGATGCAAATGCGCGCATGAGCATTGCTGAGCGCGTTGAGAAGCATAGTTCGAGTATTATTTCCAAAGCTCGCAACGATATTCTTAGCTTTGACAGCTTAGCTTTAGAGTTTTCTCAACACGAAGAAAACGAGTCGAATTTAAGTATTATCGAAAAAGTAGAGTTTGAAGATTGGTTAATCGCGCGGGTGCTCATTACGCGTTTAGAATCGCACTTTCGTACAGATTTATTGCTACTAAAAATGCGCACGGATGCAATGAATTATCATAGTCCGATTGCGAGCAGTAGCCCCTTAGGTCCAGAACGAGCGGTTTACGCATTTCGTTCAGCGATACATCATTTCGTTAATGACCCAACTCTGGAAAAGCTTGCATTCAAACTATACGAAAAGGCATTGCATGGTGTGCTGGATGAGCTATATCAAAAGCTCAATAGCACGCTTGAAGCTGAAGGTATTCTAGCGGATAAGAGTCTTAGCTCTCTGGCCAAAGAGAAAGTTGTTTCACCCGATCTGCCAGAAAGCAAAGACTCCGAGCCTTCGGTAGAAGACGAAGCTCTTAATGATTCAGCTCAGACTACTGCATCAAATGCGTCTGTTAATTCAAAGCCCGCTTCAGAAACAAGTGGCCCTATTGTCGACTCTGTTTCTGAAAGCAACTCTTCTCAACAATCGCCCTCGTCCTCTCAAGCTAACAGGCCTTTTGGATATCGCCAGCAATCATTGAATCATGCTGGCGTTGATCAAGGTAATATTTCTGCTAGCAACATTACTGGTAAATCAAGTCCTGTCGAGCCAGGTGTTGACCAAGAACAGATTAAAGAAGCTCAGTCCTTTTCAATTTTTAGAAATATCTTGAGTAGCTTCCCATCTAAGAAGACCGCACAAATTGATTATTCTGTCTCAGCTTTTAGTTCGAATGAGTTGAACGAAGGGCTTGCGCAGAAGCAAATCCCAACACGTTCTCTTGATAGCGACGGTGAAGCCTTAAGCTTATTGTCTCGTGTTCTTCAAAGCTTAAATACTGGAGAAGATGAAGAGAAAGCTCTATCGCATGAGCAACAAGGACAAGTAGACGTTATTGATCGTTTCTTTGGATCATTACAAAATAATCCGCGTATTAGCTCTGAAGGCAAACAACATCTGTTTCGATTAGAAATACCAGTTTTACGCCAACTTTTGGAAAACGATACTTTCTTTGAAGATCAAAATAGCCCTCTTCGTGATG
>NZ_LWFI01001500.1:0-974 GCF_001635735.1 Oleiphilus sp. HI0067 | reverse complement strand
GTTGCGCTCAAGATTCTCATAAGCTGGTGCAGTAAAGAATGCTTTTACACGTGAAATTTCTTGCTCTGTCAGCTGGTTTTCTGAGTCTTTCAGGAAAGCCCATTCAGCTTCGACTTTCTCTTTGAAAACAGCCGGAGTTAGCGCTTTTACTAAGATCTTGATACGCGCTTTGTATTTATTGTCACGACGACCATGACGGTTGTAAACACGAAGGATCGCTTCTAGATAGGTAAGAAGATCTTTCTCAGCAACAAAGTCATTAATCAATGAGCCGATAAGCGGAGTACGACCCAAGCCGCCGCCGACAAATACTTTAAAGCCAACTTGGCCTTCAGCATTTTTTACGATTTCTAAGCCGATGTCGTGAACAGCAATCGCTGCACGATCTGCACTTGGACAAGCATTTACAGCAATTTTGAACTTGCGAGGTAAGAACGCGTATTCAGGGTGTAAGGTTGACCACTGACGAATGATTTCGCAGTAAGGGCGCGGATCGACGACTTCATCATCGATGACGCCAGCGAATTGGTCTGTAGTGGTGTTACGAATACAGTTGCCACTAGTTTGAATAGCATGCATTTCTACGTCAGCAAGCTGGCGAAGCATTTCTGGTACGTCTTTAATTTCTGGCCAGTTGAACTGAACATTTTGACGTGTAGTGAAGTGCACGTAGCCTTTGTCGAAATCACGTGATAATTGCGCGAGCTTACGAAGCTGTGTGCTGTTGATCATTCCGTAAGGGATCGCAACACGAAGCATTGGCGCATGACGTTGAACGTAAAGACCGTTTTGAAGGCGCAGTGGCAAATACTCATCTGCCGCAAGCGTGCCTGCAAAGTAACGATCGGTTTGACCTTGAAATTGGGCAACGCGCTCTTTAACAATGCGCGAATCCACTTCGTCGTAAATATACATACTGGCTTTTACCGTTACTGACGTAGTTATAAGTTGTAATGTTGGAGCTAATACTAGGG
>NZ_LWFI01001499.1:0-426 GCF_001635735.1 Oleiphilus sp. HI0067 | reverse complement strand
GAGCTTTCGCACAAGCACGTAACTCAACACCAATATGGGCGTACTCTTGCTCTAATGCAGGTAACAATTCTTCGGCTCGCGATACGTTAACTAAAAGCGTTTCCATAGTATTACACGTACCGTATCGCTGAGTTTTGGCGTTGATTGCAATACGTTGTGCCTTCTCTGCGTCAGCATCAGCATCTAAGTACACATGGCAAATACCGTCTAAATGCTTAATAACAGTCACTTTGGCATCACGACTAATTCTCTCAATCAAGCCTTTACCACCACGAGGAACAATTACATCGACATACTCTGGCATAGTGATTAACTCACCCACGGCAGCGCGATCAGTTGTCTCCACTACTTGAACGGCAGATTCTGACAAACCTGCCTGCTTCAGGCCTTCAGCGATACACTGTGCAACAGCCTTATTCGAGTGGA
>NZ_LWFI01001498.1:0-865 GCF_001635735.1 Oleiphilus sp. HI0067 | reverse complement strand
GGCAACGAAGCATAGGCATAGAGACCGAATGCGTTTACGCAAAATAAGCATGATCAATTTTTCCCTTGTACATCTTTGACTAAAATAACTGAGCGTTTACGCATATTGTGCGAGAAGTAACTTCCACTCATCACGTTGCTGTTGCATCGCGTCTTTAAGTTCTTGATATCGCTTCATCGCTTCAGACTTCTCGTAGGCTTCGCGCACTTCACACTTCTTAGCTTCAAGCCATTCAAGTCGTGCGATTTTGGTTTGATGCATCACTTCAACTAGTTCATCAAACTTTGCTTGCAACTTCGCTTTAATCTCTTCGGCATCGGCATGAAAACGCAGTTTCTCATTAAGATTTTTCATCGCCATTTCTGCTTTTGCTTTGGCGACCTTATGTTCGTCACAGCGTTTTAAGTTGCTCGCTAAACCCAATTTACTCAGGGTAAATATGAACCATTTAGTTGGGTCGTAATGCCACCAGCGGATGCCATTGCGATAATCTGTTTGAAAACAATGATGGTAGTTGTGGTAGCCCTCTCCATAGGTCAAGTAAGCCACAATGCCGTTATCACGTGCGGTATTCTTATCAGTATAAGGTTGGCTACCCCAATAGTGTGCGAGCGAATTAATAAAGAAAGTCACTTGTTGAGAGAGCACAAGACGTAAAAAGCCAACGATCAACATGGTGCCAATAATATCGCCATGCCAAACACCAATTACAAAAGGAATACCGAAGTTTGTCAGCACGACTAACTTCAAATAATTGCGGTGCTGCCACATCACAACAGGGTCGCGCTTTAAATCAGGAACGTTAGAGTAATCGTTATAGGTTTCGCGATTATAATCACGCAACATCCAACCCATGTGCGAGAAC
>NZ_LWFI01001497.1:0-575 GCF_001635735.1 Oleiphilus sp. HI0067 | reverse complement strand
ATGCAAGGTTTGGCCTGTGATATACGATGCATTCGGTGAAGCTAAAAAGGCGACCGCTGAAGCAACTTCCGCAGAACTACCAAGACGATTCACAGGAATTTTGGACAACATTAAGTCCTTGTTCTCTTCACTCAAATCGTCAGTCATGTCGGTCTGAATATAACCTGGCGCAACTGAATTTACCGTGATGCCACGACTACCGATTTCAGACGCGAGCGAACGTGTAAAACCTTCAATCCCAGCTTTAGAAGCACAATAATTTGCCTGCCCCGGGTTACCCATTTGTGCAACGACAGAGCTCACGTTAATGATGCGCCCCCAGCGAGCCTTCGTCATTCCCTTCAATACTGCTTTCGATGTGCGGTACACAGAGCTCAAATTAGTTTGAATCACTGATTGCCAGTCATCTTCTTTCATACGAAGCATAAGACCATCTTTGGTAATGCCAGCATTGTTTACCAAGATAGAAGGTGCTCCATAAGCTGAAGTTACCATTGCAATGCCATCGCTCACCGAGTCGGGGTCGCTCACATCCATAACAATCCCATCACCATCTAAACCCCATTTGGCAAAAT
>NZ_LWFI01001496.1:0-710 GCF_001635735.1 Oleiphilus sp. HI0067 | reverse complement strand
AGAAGATATTGACTTTAGAAAAGCGCATCGAGCTCAGTGTTAAGCGAACGAAACTTGCCGATACTGCACCGATTAATAATCCACAAAAAATAATATAAGGAATTTCAAATGGAGAGCTGAGATCAAGCTGCGGAACTAGAAATGCCGGTTCAGTGCCATAGAACATCTGTGATGCAAAAGCTGCGGTCACTGATGCAATAATAATTGGTGTAAAACCGATGAGGCTGTATTCCATTAACACGACTTCCATCGCGAAAATAACCCCCGCGATGGGGGTATTAAACGATGCTGATATAGCAGCCGCTGTGCCACAAGCGATCAGTATACGAATACTGTTGTTCGGCAACTTGAAATATTGCCCCATGATACTTGCCGCGGCGGAACCCAAATGTACAGCAGGGCCTTCTCGACCAGACGACTGCCCACTAATAACCGTCAACACCCCGCCAAAAAACTGCACAACTAGTGATTTTAATGACATGTAGCCTTGATGGTAGGCGAGACGTTCCATCACATAAGCAACGCCAGTTTTGCGATGCACAACGCCTAGTTTGTACCAAATTAAGCCAATAATGATGGCGCCTGATAAGGGTAGCGTCGCACGTAGCGTTTGAGATAGTCCTTCAAAATTCTCAGGATCTCCTTCAGGGAGATATAGTGACAGAGCCGTTTCTATAAAACCGCGAAACAGAAGAATAACTAAAGTGGTA
>NZ_LWFI01001495.1:0-1394 GCF_001635735.1 Oleiphilus sp. HI0067 | reverse complement strand
AAAGGCCTAAAAGGCGTTGCGATTTCAAAATGCAGCTCGCTATACTCAAAGGGCAATAAAAATAAATCCAACTGTTACTTGAGCTTCTTTGAAGTAGTTAAGTAGTTAGTAGTAGGAAGCCTCACAGGAACAAAAATAATAATCTGTGGAGACCCGTATGCGATCACGCCTAGTAAAGGCGCTGAGTCTGCTGCTGTCTGCAATTTATGCAGCGGATGTAAGCGCAGAGTATGGATTGAATATGCCTCGCGGAGTGACGGACATTAGTCACTCAGTCTATGACTTGCACATGACCATTTTTTGGATTTGTGTGGCAATTGGTGTCGTAGTGTTTGGGGTGATGTTCTATTCGATCTTTAAGCACCGTAAGAGTAAAGGCGCGGTAGCTTCGAATTTTCATGAAAATACCACGATAGAAATTATTTGGACGATCGTTCCTGTAATTATTCTGGTTGTCATGGCAATTCCAGCGACCAAAACACTTGTTGAAATGTACGACACTAGTGATGCTGATGTGGATATCAAAATCACTGGCTACCAATGGAAATGGCGTTACGAGTATTTGGGCTCAGGGGTCGATTTCTTCAGCAACATGTCCACACCCAAAGAAGAAATCTATAACGCACAAGAGAAAAACGAAAATTATCTATTAGAAGTAGATAACGAGCTCGTTGTGCCGGTTGGTAAAAAAATTCGCTTCTTAATTACGGCAAATGACGTGATTCACTCATGGTGGATTCCTGATTTTGCGGTTAAAAAAGATGCCATTCCTGGTTTTATTAATGAGAGCTGGACACGTATTAATGAGCCGGGAGTATATCGCGGTCAATGTACAGAGCTCTGCGGTAAAGATCACGGCTTTATGCCTGTTGTCGTGCGTGCAGTCGAACAATCCGAATACGATGATTGGCTTGCACAAAAACAAGAAGAAGCAAAAGCGGCAGCAGAACTTGCCAAACTCACCTTCACCTTAGAAGAACAGATGGAACGCGGAGAAAAAGTATACGCGACCAACTGCGCAGCGTGTCACCAACCGAATGGGCAGGGTATTCCTCCGGCGTTCCCAAGCCTTGTAGGAACAGAGATCGCTACAAAACTGCTGGATAAGCATATTGAGGTTGTTGTTGATGGTGTTGCTGGCTCGGCTATGCAAGCTTATGGTGGGCAATTGAGTGAGGTTGATATTGCTGCAGTTATTACTTACGAGCGCAATGCGTGGGGTAATGACACCGGCGACAATGTTTCTGCCAAAGACATCGTTGACTATAAAAATAAATAGGAGGGCTTATGAGCGCTGTAATCGACAATCCGTCTCATGACGATCATGAGCACCATGGTCCAACGAAAGGTATTGCGCGTTGGCTATTTACTACCAACCATAAAGATATTGGTTC
>NZ_LWFI01001494.1:0-1098 GCF_001635735.1 Oleiphilus sp. HI0067 | reverse complement strand
GTTTATCATCTAGAGGGTGGCATCCTTAAATATCTGGAAGAAGTCCCTAAAGAAGATACGATGTGGGAAGGCGATTGCTTCGTGTTTGATAATCGTGTTGCGGTTGATCATGATCTAAACAAAAGCGCTTATGATCAGTGCCACGCATGTCGACTTCCAATTACTGCCGAAGATATGGAACACGAACACTACAAAAAAGGTGTGAGTTGTCCTAAGTGTTTTGGCAAACACACGCCTAGCCAGATCAAACGATTCGAAGAACGTCAAAAACAGATTGACTTAGCGCGCGCACGTGGCCAAGGCCATATTGGTAGTGAAGCAACTGAAGCTATTGCTCAAAATCGTGATAAGAAAGTCGCGGCGATTAAAGCGCAGCAAGAAGCGCAGTAATACATCTGATAAAAGTAGCGTGAACGGTGTCGTTTGCGCTACTTCAACTCAATCTTTTTCTCTTTGCATCTCGCACAGCGCATAACTGTGACAAGCCTCCCTTGCTTAACGTCAAACTGGTTCTCTTTTTCGACCACCCATTTGTGAAAGCCATGCTTACAAAGGCTTTTTCCTTTATGCTTCGCTTTGAGCGAAGGTCTTTTAAACTGAACAACGTCTCCCATAGTTTTCCTCGCGAACAATAAATCAAAGCAGCAAATAAGAATTAGACGGATGCTACCAAAAGGATACCGTAAACGATACAGCCTTACTTTCATCGGAAGCTTGTTGCTGCATAGCTCCGTTGCGACCTATCTTATCTATAATCCTGTCGATTTTACGGAAGAAGTGCAGGACAAATCTGTAACTGTTCAGCTGAAGAAAGATGAACCGAAGTCGGACAAGAAAGAAGCCGAGAAGAAAGAGGCTGAGAAGAAGGAATCCAAGAAGAAGGAATCCAAGAAGAAGGAAGCCGAGAAGAAGGAAGCCGAGAAGAAGGAAGCCGAGAAGAAGGAAGCTGAGAAGAAAGAAGCCGAGAAGAAAGAAGCCGAGAAGAAGGAAGCCGAGAAGAAAGAAGCTGAGAAGAAAGAAGAGAAGAAGAAAGAAGAGAAGAAGAAAGAAGAGAAGAAGAAAGAAGCTGAGAAGAAAGATAAGGATCCATTGGAAGAG
>NZ_LWFI01001493.1:0-665 GCF_001635735.1 Oleiphilus sp. HI0067 | reverse complement strand
GGCCATGTAATCAAGGGGCCTGCATCCCCCGGCCAACAGGTTTGAACTGGGATTTTACTGAGATCGACTTGATCCTTCTCGATCACGACTTCTTGGCAAGGTGCGTTACGGAGCACCTTTGGCCCCATATTCAAAACTTGCTTGAAGATAGGAAGTTTCTGCCAAGCATCTTTTAAACCTTTTGGTGGATCAGGCTCTTTTAAAAATGCGAGAAGCTTTCCGACTTCTCGAAGTGCCGTCACATTCTCTTGCCCCATCCCCAAGGCTACGCGCCGAGGTGTACCAAAAAGATTTCCTAAGACCGGTATATCGGAGCCTTTTGGATTTTCAAATAAAATAGCCGGGCCACCGGCTCGAAGCGTACGATCACAAATTTCGGTCATCTCCAAATTTGGATCTACTTCTTTTTTAACGCGTACAAGTTCGCCTTGCTCTTCTAACTGTGAGATAAAATCTCTGAGATCTTTATATTTCATACGGTGTTTTACGAGAACAATAAAAAAGCCGACTCAACTAGCCGGCTTTTTTTAGTATTAATAAGTACTAACGCTTTTTCATTGCTAAGAAGAACTCGTCGTTCGTCTTAGTATCTTTCAACTTGTCGATCAAAAACTCAGTTGCTGCGACATCATCTTCCATGTTGTGAAGAAGCTTACGCAAGATCC
>NZ_LWFI01001492.1:0-986 GCF_001635735.1 Oleiphilus sp. HI0067 | reverse complement strand
AAATCAGAGGGCTGTAAACCGGAAGTCATTTCGTCTAGGTCGGTAAACCCTGTCGTAACACCGGTAATCCCCTCTTCTGCATCAAATAGTTCTTCGATACGTTCAAGCGTTTTGGTCAGAATCGGATTGATAGAAACAGGACCAGCTTCCTCACCTGCAGTGCCCTCGGCAATTTTAAATACCTTGCGCTCAGCTTCGTCTAATAATTCACTGGTGCTCTTTCCTGAAGGATTAAAAGCACTATCAGAGATCTCACCAGAAACCCGAATCAAACGGCGTAAAACAGCTCGCTCATGCACAATATTTGCGTAGGAATGGACGTTACTTGCACTAGGAGTTTTCTCAACGAGTTCGGTGAGGTATTGCATACCACCAGCATTATCAAGCTCACCAATACGCTGCAGTTCTTCTGAGACAGTAATCAAATCAACAGGGTTGCCCGCCGTAGCCAAACGGCTCATGACACGGAATAACAAACGATGATCTTGTCGGTAGAAGTCATCCTCTATAACTTTGCTGCCAATCGCATCCCATTTACTATTATCTAACAACAGGCCCCCAAGAATGGACTGTTCAGCTTCGATTGAGTGCGGTGGGGTTTTTAAATTTAAGATTTCTTGGTCAGCCACGAGAGGAAAAAACTCCAGGAGATAAATACAAATAAGCCCCAAGAATATACAGGATATCCTTAGGGCTTAGAAGCAGATGCCCAACTTAAAATTGGGCTCTGTGAACGTTACGCGCTTCGGCGTAAGGTCTTATTCAGCAACAACTGAAAGATTGATTGTTGCAGTTACATCGCTGTGCAACTGAACATCAACTTCGAAATCACCAGTGTTACGAATTGGACCTTCTGGAAGACGAACTTCAGACTTGCTTACTTCAGTGCCAGAAGCAGTGACTGCATCTGCAACGTCACGTACACCGATAGAACCAAATAGCTTGCCTTCATCACCAGCTTTAGAAACGATCGTTACAGCCTTACC
>NZ_LWFI01001491.1:0-838 GCF_001635735.1 Oleiphilus sp. HI0067 | reverse complement strand
TGTAAGTATCGCTCAATCAAACTATGGCGACTCATTGAACACGGCAAAAACACTCGATACTGCAATCAAAGCTTTGCTAGACGCTCCATCTGAAGAGTCGCTTGCGGCGGCAAAATCAGCTTGGATTGAAGCGCGTGTACCTTACCAACAAACCGAAGCATATCGGTTTGGCAACGCATATGTTGATGACTGGGAAGGCAAAGTAAATGCTTGGCCACTAGACGAAGGCCTCATTGATTACGTTGACGCTAGTTATGGCACTGAATCTGATGAAAACCCATATTACGCTGCAAACATAATCGCCAATCCAAAGCTTAACGTTGGTGGCGTTGAAGTAGATGCATCATCAATCACGCCAGCGTTGCTATCAGAACAGCTTCAAGAAATTGATGAAGTTGAATCGAACGTAGCAACTGGATACCACGCCATTGAATTCCTGCTATGGGGTCAAGATCTTAATGGAACAAATCAAGGCGCGGGCGCACGTCCAGCAACAGATTTCTCACTAGAAAACTGCACTAACGGCAACTGTGACCGTCGTCGCGAGTATCTTCAAGCTGCAAGTACACTATTAATTTCTGATCTTGAAGATATTGTTGCAGCATGGACTGCAGACGGTGAAGCCACCAAACAACTTCTTGCGAAAGGTGATAATGGCGGTCTTTCTACCATGCTAACAGGTATGGGTAGTCTTAGTTATGGCGAGCTTGCCGGTGAACGTATCAAGCTTGGCCTAATGCTTCATGACCCAGAAGAAGAGCACGATTGCTTTGCAGATAACACGCATGCATCTCACTTCAACGACGCACTAGGTATTAGAAATATTTACCTTGGCTCT
>NZ_LWFI01001490.1:0-824 GCF_001635735.1 Oleiphilus sp. HI0067 | reverse complement strand
TCGCGCATTAGAACAACACGAATTGATCAAAGTAAAAGTTGCGTCAAATGATCGTGAGTTTCGCGCACAAGCTATGACTGAAATGGCGGAAAAAACAAATGCCACGCAAGTTCAAATCATCGGCAAAATCGTCGTATTGCTTCGCCGTAGCAAAAAGCCAAATCCGAAGCTATCAAACTTGATCAGAATGTAGATCAAAGCTGTAAGAATCAAAACTCGAAAACAAAAAAAGCGCTCGTTCATGAGCGCTTTTTTTGTTTGTAAGGCCTAGCGATTAAATATGCTCAACCTCGTCGATTTCATACTCGACAATACCGTCTGGCACACGAACAGAAGCAACGTCGCCTTCGTTCTTGCCAATCAAGGCACGAGCGATCGGTGAAGAAACAGAAATCTTGCCAAGCTTAATATCCGCCTCATCTTCGCCAACGATTTGATACTTCACTTCTGAGTCATCGTCGATTTTCAACAACGTTACCGTTGAGCCAAAAATTACTTTTCCTGAAGGCTCAATTGCCGCAACGTCAATCACCTGCGCATTAGAAAGCTTACCTTCAATTTCTTGAATGCGTCCTTCAATAAAGCTCTGCTGCTCACGCGCTGCATGGTACTCAGCATTTTCTTTCAAATCGCCATGCTCACGGGCATCAGCGATCGCCTCAATAACACGAGGACGTTCTACGGTTTTTAATTGAACTAATTCTTCGCGCAAGGCGGCTTCGCCTTGCACTGTCATCGGAATACGATTCATAGTTTTCCTATAATTTGCTTTATATCCTGCTAATCAGTATAGCCTTGCTTTAGTGCAAATCCTGCAAGCGACG
>NZ_LWFI01001489.1:0-618 GCF_001635735.1 Oleiphilus sp. HI0067 | reverse complement strand
GTGTGAACATCATGGAATTCTGTAAAGCGTTCAATGCTCAGACTGGTAGCATGGAGCCAGGTCTTCCAGTTCCAGTGGTTATTACCGTTTACAATGATAAGAGCTTCACTTTTATCATGAAAACTCCGCCAGCGGCTGTTCTTCTTAAGAAGGCTGCAGGTATCAAGAGTGGTAGTGGCCGTCCAAATACTGAAAAAGTTGGAACTGTTACTCGTGCGCAATTGGAAGAAATTGCAAAAACAAAAGAGCCAGATTTGACTGCTGCTGATATGGACGCTGCTGTTCGCATCATTGCAGGTACTGCTCGTAGCATGGGTTTGAACACGGAGGGTGTTAACTAATGGCAAAGCTAACTAAACGTCAAAAGTTAATCGCTGAGAAAGTAGAAGCTGGTAAAGCATATTCAGTTGAAGAAGCTGTTGCGGTATTGGCAGAGCTTTCATCTCAAGTTAAGTTCAACGAATCAATCGATGTATCAGTCAACCTTGGTGTTGATGCACGTAAATCTGACCAGGCTGTTCGTGGTTCGACTGTTCTTCCAAATGGTACAGGTAAGTCGGTTCGCGTTGCTGTGTTCACGCAAGGCGAGAATGCAGAAAAAGCAAAAGATGCAGGCGC
>NZ_LWFI01001488.1:0-967 GCF_001635735.1 Oleiphilus sp. HI0067 | reverse complement strand
ACTTGATTGGTCAACGTGATTCAGAGAGTGTCATTCTTCCTCTTCGAGATGTGTCTGAGGTTGAAGAGTTAGGAATGAAATTCCGTTTTAGATATTTCCAAGAATTTGCAGGTGAGCTGATCTTGCCCGAAAATTTTGAGCCCGAAAATATTCAAGTGGTTGCTCAGAGCAAAGGGAAAAGTGCATCGCGTGTAGAACGCAATGTCGCTTGGCAAGAGCTGATACCTGCGTTAACCGCAGCACCAAGCGTTGCGGTCTTAGAAGAATAGGTAGAGGTTTATATGTGGGGAAAAAACAAACGCAAAGATATCGCTAAATCTCATAATGTTCCGTTTGAAACGCTAATCAGCAGTAAAACGAGCATGGAAGGTGATATTCAGTTTTCTGGGGGCCTACATATTGATGGCTTAATCAAAGGTACGATTCGCTCTACCGATGATCAAGAAGCAGTTGTTCGTATTAGTGATATTGGTGAAATAGATGGTGATGTTATTGCACCACATATCATCATTAACGGTACGGTTTATGGTGATGTATATGCATCAAAGCATGTCGAACTAGCTGAAAATGCGTCGGTTAAGGGTAATGTCTATTACAACTTAATCGAGATGGCGATGGGAGCCGAAGTAAACGGAAACCTTGTTCATCAGAAGCAACCTTCACCAGAAGACCAAGTAGTTGGGGATAAAGAAAATGTCTCAGATGCAGTAGCATTGAAGGCAGTTGCATCGCAGGGCGAGTAATACTTGACTGTTTTTGTCGGATAAGCGGATAATTGCGCGAAGTTTGAGTACTCCGGAGTCCCAATGAGCGTTGTTGAGTCACATATCCCTTCTCCATTAGTCTTTACCGATGCCGCGGCTACTAAGGTAAGAAATCTAATCGAGGAAGAAGAAAATCCAGAATTGAAACTACGTGTTTATGTAACAGGTGGTGGATGTTCGGGCTTTCAGTACGGTTTCACGTT
>NZ_LWFI01001487.1:0-44684 GCF_001635735.1 Oleiphilus sp. HI0067 | reverse complement strand
TCCACGGGGTGCTTGGTATGGCTGAATGAATTCGACCGTCCAACTAAGAGAACTCGCCATGCATAGCTTTTTCATCATAGGCAGGGTTGTTGGGGGCCACGCATCAATCAAACCTAATAAATGCGCTTCACTCACGGATTCTGGCTCTTCAGAAAAACGAACATAGCCTTCGAGAGAGGTTTCATCTGAGCCCGCGAATGGAAATTTAGTCAAATACCTAAAATCAAAGTGCTTTGTAAATTCGGGAATCATGTCTTTGATATACGAAAGCTTCTGTGTCTGATCAACACCCCCTGTCAACACTAAAGGCTCTGCGGCGACATGAATTGCAGACTCTCTTGAGGCACCAAAGCTCCCTTGAATAAGGACCTTCACCTGACCATCCTGCACGCCTTTTCCAACGACATGCGACACGCTCTTACCTTCACGCAGAACTTCGGCAGAAACCTCTAGCGGACTGCTATCAACTGGTCCAACAAATGAAATTTGCAAACACCTCACCGGCACAGGTTGTGACAATTGCTTGCGCATTGATTCAAAGACCAATGCCGCAACGATTCCGCCGAACCCAGCTCTTCCTTGCATCCAATCTGGAATCAACTCTACAACGCTAGGTTCTTTATTTATCTGCGCCAAATACTTATCAAAATTCACCGACATACCTCTTATGGTTTCTTGACAGAGAAACGCATCTTAAACACTTATACCTAGGGCGCAAATATACGCACTGAAAAAGCCCGTTTCATAAATGGACTAAGTCAGAAAGTGGCACATATTTAGTGAACGACAATAACGCCGGCATGCAGAATTTATGTACGACTACCACTTAGTAACTAAAATCGTGGATATAGGAGAAACACTCCATAGCGCCGGTTGCCCGCCCTACAAGCTTGAAAAGTATGTTGAGCACTACGCGAGGAATAGGGGCATTGCAGTTACCATAATGGCATATGCGAACTTCATTAATTTTCAATTTCATGATGAAACGAATAGCGTCATCATGAAACGTCTAAAAACTCCGACTCTCGAGTTCACGCTCGTTGCACAAACAATAAACCGGATTGTGCGCGATGATGAATCCATTCTAATTGACAGCAAACCGCCCGGCAGATTTATGGAGTTTTTGTCATGCGTACTTGTACCACCTGCCTACCTGTTACTCGTTGGTAGCTCTTTAGAAGCACTAGCATTCAGCCCTCTTTTTGGCATAGTTGTATGGCTGTGCATGCAAGAGCTAACAGGCAGGCGCGCCGTCGCCATTGAGTTTTTCTCAACATTTTTCGTCGCAATCATCGCCGAGTATCTTAACTCTATTGGCTTTCATATCTCGGTCTGGACGATGGGTATCGCGGCTGTTCTGCTGTTTGTACCAGGCCTCTCGATATCCAACGCTTTAGAATGCTTCGCTTTCAACGATCTTGTATCGGGGATGAGCTTTTTAGGGCAAGCCATCTTGTCCGTCATTAAACTCCTCTTCGGCATATTTATCGGCATTAGTTTTGGCGATGCTCTGCTTAATACGAGTGCGGTGCCCTACACCAACGAATTACCTTTTTATAGCTCCGCCATCGGCGCAGTATTACTGGCAACAAGCATAGGTATTCTCTTTAACATTCGACCTAAAGATATTTGGCGAGGTGTTCCAGCAATCGCCCTAGGCACGTGGGGTCCCACTCTATTCAGCTTCGATCATGGCTGGGTCGCAGCAACATGGATCACTGCCACATTGATCACCTTGTATTCGACATAGGTGGCGAAGAACTTAAAACTCATTGGAAATATATACATGGTCCAGGGCATCATTTTGATGGTACCTGGCAGCCGTATATTAGTGAGCGCTGGGTAAAACTTTTATGAGGCGACAGTACTGCCGATATCAAGTGTTGGTGAGTCGGCAGCCCTCATATTTTCAGCAATTGTGGTGGGCCAAATTACTGCTCATGCAATTTATGCGCAAAAGATTGAACGGTAGACAATTGCTTAAACTAAGAACCCAGCTGACGACGATAAGGTGGCAAAGCATCAAGCAACAAGCTGCCGTAACGCTTGGTGATTAATCGTTGATCGAGAATCGTAATTTGCCCTGAATCTTGCTCTGTTCTGATCAAACGGCCACATGCCTGAATCAGTCGCAAACTTGCTTCAGGAACAGAGATCTCCATAAAGGGATTACGCCCCTGACTTTCAATCCACTCAGCAATCGCTTGCTCTAAAGGATCATTCGGCACAGCAAACGGCACTTTGGCAATAACAACATGCGTCAGATACTTACCTGGCAAATCGATGCCCTCGGCAAGTGACGCCAGACCAAACAAAATACTGCGCTTACCCTGATCTATTTTTTTCTTATGCAGCTGAATCAATTCCTGCTTACCCATATCGTCTTGGGTCAACATATCTTCACGCAAGTCACGATCGACTCCGTAAAACACGTCATTCATCTGCTTGCGCGAACTGAACAACACAAGCACTGCTTTATGATCTTCGATCCAATCTTCAAGATCATCGATCAACTCTTGCGTATGCGCCTGTGCTTGATTCGGCAATGAACGCATCGGCGGTACTCTTAATAGACCCGCTTGCTGAAAATCAAATGGACTTGGTACGCGATGATACACCGAGCCTTGAGGAAGCCCTGCCTTGTGTCGTAAATGATCAAACTTTCCGAGTGCAGTGAGTGTTGCAGAAGTCAACACGGCGCCGTAAGCACGCTTCCAAAGCGCAACATTTAATAAGCCTCCTGCACTCAGTGGGCTGCCAAACAAATAGATGTCTGAACCATTTTCATAGTCACGCAAGGTCGCCCATCGCGCATCTGGCTGATCATCGGGCTTAGAATCTTTTGAATAGAACTGCCACAAAGCATAGTGCCCATCGGCACGGTTAAAGTGCGAACCGATCACTGGGTACCATTGCTCTGCCTCTTCTTTATTCAAACCACAGTCAGATTTCTCGTCCACACTACGATTTAGTTCAGCACGAATCTCATCGAGATAACGACATAGCGATGCAAAATCTAGTTTGATGTTATAGGCCTGTTCTTTCACCTCATTGGGCAATATTCCATCTGTAAACCGATATCGACTTTCTGATGCGCCCTCTTCCTGATCCCAATCTAAACCTTCCGCCAAGTTCATATAAAAGGCATCAATCTTTTGCTGCAGAGCAATGCTCAAGGGAGAAATCTGTTCGATATTAGAGGCAACAAAATGACCGGCTTGAATGGCCGGCAGCATCTCTGCCAAAGATTTACTCAAACTCTTCAACCAAGACTGCGATGCTTTTAAACCACTTGTCACCATAAAGTGCCCAAGCGCTTTATCGGGTAGATGGTGCGCCTCATCAAACACATAAATACTTTGCTCAGGCGCTGGCAATATAACACCGCCGCCTAAGGCTAAATCTGATAGCAATAAATCATGATTAGCGATGAGAACATCCGCTTCGTCCCAACGATTTCGCGCTTCGTAGTAAGGGCAACTACTAAAATAGCTGCAACGTCTGTTAGAGCATTGCTGATTATCTGCGGTCAGCATCGACCAAGCACGCGAGTCGATCTGCTCTTCAAGCGTGTCTCGATCACCGTCCCATGCACCTGAGGCATAACGGCTAAAAAATCCCTGTAACTGCTCTTCTGATAATTCCTCGTCATTGCCCTGATCAAGCAAGAAAAGCGGGATAGTGGCATCGTTTGGATCGGCCGAGAACGACTCAATGCGTTGCTCTAGTTTGCTCAAGCACACATAGCGACCTCTACCCTTTGCTAAAGCATACGAAAAATCGATCCCAGAGTGTTTGGCGAGTTCAGGCAAATCTTTACTCAAAATTTGATCTTGAAGCGCTGTCGTTGCCGTAGATACAACGAGTTTTTTACCGAGTTCAATCGCGATAGGCAGAGTTGCCATGCAATAGCCAAGTGTTTTTCCAGTACCGGTGCCAGCTTCAACGACGCAAGTGGTCGGCGCGCTATTTCTTAAGCCTTCGGCATTACTTTTAATTGAGCCCAAATACTTAGCGATTTCAGCGATCATCAATCGCTGGCCATAGCGCGGACGAAAACCATCTCGGCCGGTGAACTTGCTATAACTGGATTGAATTAAGGCTTTTTGTTCTTGGCTTAACATACAACGGGGTCTTCAACGGTGCCTGTAGAGAAAAAAGAAAACTTGAATAACTCGGACACAAGTATAGAAATGCTGAGGCAGCAGCCCCTATAATCATGGCGCAGCGCAGTTTATCAGAGTTTGAATGCTCGCTGTATCAAGCGACAGACAAAACGAATAATAAATTACGTCGTACAAAAACAAGCATAAAAACGAAAGCAGTATGGAGCAACGCATGCATTTTGAACTAAGTCCCGATCAAACCGCATTCCAAGACACCGCACGTAAATTCGCTGAAAATCATCTTGCTCCCAATGCAAAACAGTGGGACGAAGAAGCCATTTTTCCGAAGGATGCTTTTATCGAAGCCGGCAAGCTTGGCTTCATGGCAATGTATGTGCCTGAGGAACATTTTGGTATTGGTCTGAGTCGCTTAGATGCCTGTTTAATTATGGAGCAGCTTGCGACTGGCTGTACCACAACGGCTGCTTTTATCAGCATTCATAATATGGCCTTTAAAATGCTCAGCACCTACGGCCAAGAGAGCTTAATAAATGACTGGGCTGAACCCTTAGCGAGCGGTGAGAAACTCGCAAGTTATTGTCTTACTGAGCCTGGTGCAGGTTCTGATGCAGCATCACTCACTACAAGCGCAGTCAAAGATGGCGATGACTACATCATATCGGGCAGTAAGGTATTTATCTCTGGCGCGGGGTCTACCGACTTACTGATCACCATGGTTCGTACCGGCGAGCAAGGTGCATCAGGCGTGAGTTGTATTGCGATTCCTGCCGATAGCGAAGGCATTAGCTACGGAAAAAAAGAAGACAAACTAGGCTGGAATGCGCAGCCAACGCGTCAAATAAATTTTGATCAAGTACGTGTTCCACAATCTCATCGCCTAGCAGAAGAAGGCCAAGGTTTTAAGTTGGCGATGGAAGGCTTGGACGGCGGGAGAATTAATATTGCCGCATGCTCAACCGGCACAGCAATCTCAGCACTAAGCGCCGCCACCAACTATGCAAAAGAGAGAGAACAGTTCGGTCAATCGCTCGCACAATTCCAAAGTACTCAAAACAAGCTAGCTGACATGCTGACGGATCTGACCGCAGCCAAGCAAATGATTCGCCTTGCAGCCTACAAACTAGATCAAAAAGACTCTGAACGAACCACATACTGTGCGATGGCTAAACGCTTCGCAACGGATGTCTGCTTTACACTATGTGATGAAGCCCTGCAAATTCATGGCGGTTACGGCTACATCAAAGAGTACCCCTTAGAACGTCACTTTAGAGATTGCCGCGTGCATAGAATTCTCGAAGGCACGAATGAAATCATGCGCGTCATTATTGCCCGCAAACTACTCAACGATCCAAACCTAGCCCTGATTCAGATGTAAGCTCGAGCATGAACCTAGGCATAAGTGTTTTATAATAAATCAAGTTAGGAGTGAACATGAGCATCAACAGCCCCACACCTCTTATTGCAACAGAGCAACAAGGCTCTGTTTTAGTCATCACAATCAACAACCCACCTGCAAATACCTGGACTATTGAAAGCTTAAACGGTCTGAAATCAGTCGTAGAACAAGCTGAAGAGTCTGGCGAAATCGTCGCCATTGTTGTGTATGGTCAAGGTGAAAAATTCTTCTCTGCAGGTGCAGATTTGAAGCAATTTTCCGGTGGCGACAAAGCTTATTCAAAAGAAGTGGCCGAAGCATTCGGTGAAGCCTTTGAGGCTCTCGCTTCGTTTAGCGGGGTGACTATCGCGGCGATTAATGGCTATGCGATGGGTGGCGGGCTCGAGTGCGCCCTAGCTTGCGACATTCGTATCGCAGAAGAACACGCACAGCTTGCACTCCCAGAGGCGAAAGTAGGACTACTCCCTTGTGCAGGCGGCACACAACGTTTGTCGTGGTTAGTTGGCGAAGCGTGGGCAAGTCGCATTATTCTTTTGGGTGAACGCATCGATGCAGAGCGCGCGTTAACAATTGGCCTAACCCAAGAAACCACTGCCAAAGGTGCGGCAACAGCGCGCGCAATAGAACTAGCGAAACAAACCGCAGAGCAAAGCCCCGATGCCATTCGCGCCTGTAAACGTTTAATGACTGCTCCTCGCGAAAAGGCGATTGCTCAAGGGCTAATTGATGAACGCAGCGAATTCATTGATCTAATTGGCGAAGCGAATCAGCTCGAAGGTACCAATGCCTTCCTAGAAAAACGTAGCCCATCGTGGTCGTAACTAAATATCATTTGAATACATAATAATAAGGGTTTTGGAATGTCATCTCCGCTAGTCATTGTTGAAGAAATTGAAGCCAAAAAAGGACGTATTGGCCGTCTTATTCTGAATCAAGAAAAAGCACTCAACAGCTTAAATCTTGAAATGATTCGCCTCTTGCGTGAGCAGCTTGATACATGGCGTGAAGACAAAACAATTGCCTGTATCATTCTGTCAGGCAGCGGAGAAAAAGCATTCTGTGCCGGCGGAGATGTGCAGGCTCTGTATGAATCTTCCCTTAACCCTAAAGATGGCGTGTGCGAATACGCTGAAACCTTCTTCTTAGAAGAGTACCAACTCAATTATTTAATCCACACCTATGAAAAACCAATCATCTGTTTAGGCAAAGGCATTGTCATGGGCGGTGGACTTGGGTTGATGGCTGGAGCCAGTCATCGTGTGATCACGGAAACTTCTCGCATCGCAATGCCCGAAATTACCATTGGTTTGTTTCCTGACGTAGGTGGTACTTATTTCTTGAGTCGAATGCCACGTGGTTTGGGAATATTCTTTGCGCTAACAGGAGCAAGTATTAATGCAACGGACGCGCTGACACTTGGCATCGCAGATCATTTCATTGCAAACGAAAAACTCGAAAGCTTACAAAGCGCTTTGGCTGCTGCATCATGGAAAACCAAAGATAACCATGCGCTTGTTAGCCAAATCATCGACGAACTTGGCTGCGAAAACTCAGTTGATTCGAACTTATCGCACCATGAGAGTTTACTCGAGGGCATATGCCAAACAGGAGGGCTTGGCGATATTGTTCATGACCTAAATAGCATCAAAGACGCAAGCCCTTGGTTGAGCAAAGCGATTGCCACGATGAATGCAGGCTCACCACAATCTATGTTAGTGATCTTCGAGCAACTCAGACGTTTCCGATACGCAAGTTTGAAAGAAGTATTCAGCTCTGAGTTAATACTTGCAACCAACCTTGTGCGCCACCCAGAGTTTGCTGAAGGCGTTAGAGCGCTTTTGATCGATAAAGACAAAAAGCCAGTATGGCAACACGCACACTTTAGTGCTGTAAGTGCCTCGGAAATGGAAGCCCTGTATACTCCCCCTTGGTCTTCCAACCCTATTACCGACTTACTTTAAGCATCTTAAAAGGACCTAAGGCTCAAACTATGGCAAACACTCTTTTCATTCTTTTGAGCCTTCTATTACTGAGCCAATACGCGCACAGTGAATCCGAAGCTCCTAAGCCAACAATCATTTCAGGGCATGCGCTTTCTCTCTATGGTTCTGCAAAATACGATGAAGGCTTTACACATTTTGACTGGGTAAACCCTAACGCACCAAAAGGCGGAACTTTACGTCTAATGGGCTTCGGCACTTTTGACTCACTCAACCCCTACACACTTAAAGGTACAAGCCCGTTCAATACGCCAGGTTTGTTTATGTATGAGTTTTCTGAGCTGAATGAACCGCTCATGGCAGGAACAGGCAGCTACGCCTCTTCTGCCGATGAAGTTCAAACCGCTTACGGATTAATCGCGCAAACCATTCGCTACCCCGACAACTATGCTTGGGTCGAATATGACATTCGAAACGAAGCGCGTTTTCATGATGGGCACCCTATCGATGCTGAAGACGTGGTTTATTCTTTCTACACACTCATTGAGAAAGGCCACCCACGCTACCAACAAAGCTTATTAGATGTAGAAAGCGTGGCTGCGATCGACACCGACACCGTACGTTTCACTTTAAAAAGCGGCGCAGCCAAACAAGCAATTTTCAGAACAGGCGAGCTCCCTGTTTTGCCAAAGCACTTTTGGGAAAGCAAAGATTTTGAGACCTCATCAGAAGTTACTCCCCTGCTGAGCGGCCCTTATAAAATAGGAAAGGTCGATATCGGATCAAGCATTACCTTAGAACGCGTACCAGACTTTTGGGGTAAGGACTTAAACGTTTACCAAGGCCGGTTTAACTTCGATCAAGTGCGCTTTGATTTTTACCGTGATCAATCCATCGCATTCGAAGCGTTTAAGTCAGACGAGTTTGATATCTTCTATGACTACACCGCAAAAAACTGGGCACAGGGGTATGACTTCCCTGCTCTCAATAGCGGCAAAGTCATCAAAGAAGCCATCCCGCACTCGATTCCATCAGGAACACAAGGCTTCTTTTTTAACACGCGTCGTGATTTATTCTCTGATAGACGCGTGCGCCAAGCGCTTTCACACCTGTTTGATTTCGAATGGACCAACGCAGCCCTTTTCCATAATGCCTACACGCGCAATCTGAGCTACTTCCCGAACTCACGATATGCAAGTTCAGGACTTCCCTCTGAAGCAGAACTTGCCTTACTTGAGCCATTTAAAACCCAACTTCCAGCGAGCGTGTTTAATAAGGAATTTGGCTTCGAGCAAAGCAAAGGCGACGGCAATATACGCAAGAAGATGCGTGCAGCAATGAATCTACTGAAAGAAGCAGGCTGGAAATTAGATGGTAAGCAACTGATTCATACCGAAACAGATAAGCCCTTCGAATTTGAATTCATTTATCGTCAAGCAGGACTAAAACGTATCATTCTGCCCTTCATTAAGAACCTCGAGCGTGTTGGCATTAAAGCTAACCCACGCCTAGTGGAAAGCGCGCAGTACAAAGCCAGACTCGATAATTTCGATTTCGACATGATGACCTTTGTGCTTAGCCAAGGTAATGCACCAAGCTACGAACAACGCGACTACTACCATAGCGATCTGGTCGATGTAGAAGGCAGCTTTAACTACGCAGGCATTAATAACCCAGCAATCGACGCGCTAATCGCTCAACTTCTCCAGGTAACTTCCGAACGAGAAGTTATTACCATCATGCATGCTCTAGATCGCGTATTGCTCAATGAGCATTACATCGTGCCTAACTGGCATATTGGAGTACACCGCGTTGCATATTGGGACCGATTTGAGCGTTTAACCGAACCACTCCCCTACAAATTAGGCGTTGAAAATTGGTGGGCAAAATAAGGGGTAGAACATTGTCTACCCCCCCCTTTATTTTACTCGTAGTCTGAAGCATAAGTATCTTCATAAGAGTGTGAATAGAACTCGAACAAGTTACCGAAGGGATCTTCCAAGTAAACCATCTGCGCTTGTTTTAGCTCGTCTTTAGGGTGGTAACGCATAATATCCATACGCACTTTTCCACCGTATTCTTCTACGCGTTTAATCGCTGTATCAAACTGCTCTTTTGGCAGCTGAAGGCAGAAGTGAAAAATGCCAAGACGAGAGAAATCTACGTTATGACGCTCCTCGCGATCAACCATCTCAAACAACTCAACACCAATACCATCATTTGTAACAAGATGAGCAATATTGAAGCCTTTAAATCCTTCCCCAAATACCGCAATACACATACGACCAATCGCAGACTCTCGCTCTTCGATGACCTTCGTATTGTTCATAACCACTCTAAGACCTAGCGCTTTGGTGTAAAACTCAACCGCTTGATCCATGTCGCCAACCATAATCCCAACATGATTCATTTTCATCACTGAATCCTAACTCTCTCTGACCCGTTTAATGTAGTTGATAAGAGAATGATAGAAAGAATGAATGATTGATTAGATAAAATTATCAATCATTATCAGATTAATAATATAAATTTATTTACTTAAATATGCTGAATCCGACCTGGCTAAAAACCTTTATAACGCTCGTTGATACGGGGCACTTTACACAAACCGCAGAAAAACTGTTTATGACACAACCCGGCGTAAGCCAGCACGTCAATAAACTAGAAGAAGCTTGCGGTCATGATTTAATCAAACGAAACAACAAGTCATTCGCAATAACGGAACAGGGTCGATTAGTCTATCGCTTCGCGAAACAACGCATGAGCGATGAAAGGTCTCTCTTTGAGTAATTGAACTTTGATGACCCCGACTCAGGCAAATGCTCCCTGGCTTGTTCAGGTTCACTGGCTTTGCTTCTATATCCACAGCTCTTAACGCTTCAACAGCAACAGCCGAATATTCATCTAAATCTCACAGCGGCTCCAAACCACCTAATATTGAGCGACATTAAGAACGAGCATGTCGATCAGGGAATCGTGACAGACATCCCTAACGAAAGTTTTTTTGAATTCGAAAAGCTAGGCCAAGAGGAGCTGTGCTTGGTACTCCCCAAAAAAACAAACATCAAGCAAAGCTGGAAGCAACTGCTCTTAGACTCCGGACTAATATCTCACCCAGATGCAGAACATTATTTGTCGCTGTATTTTCGAAAATGTGAAGAGCCAGAACTAAAGCAATTGGACATCGCTAAAATCCCCGTCGTCGGATCAATCAACCAAATCAGCCAAATCCTAGAACCCTTAACTCGCGGTATTGGCTTCACAGTGCTGCCTAAAAGCGCCATCGACAGTTTTCATAGCCCAGAATTACTGCAAGTTTTAAAGCCGAAACAAGCCGTGAAGGAAAACCTATATTTGATTAGAAAGAAAAATAGAGAGTTACCTAAAAGATGTGATGCGCTGAATGCAATCATAAAGAATATGTGGGGTTAGCGTTTAGGTTTTGAGGTTTTCTGATCGCACTCTATGCAATTTGTTGAGCCAACATCAGTCACTAAAATTTTTCTAATATAGCACTGGGCTAATTCTTCTTTTCCTGTCGGTGGCGACCGACAGCGCCTTGAGACCTTTGTTTCGCCAAAGGTCTTAAGATGGCACATGCCAGCCTCTCTTGCTTCGCAATTCACCTTCATCTAAAGGCGACCCGGATCGCTTACGCGCTCGACGGGATTGTCCCTTCGTTCGACTTTTGAGAATGAGGTAATACGCAGTGTTTACTATCAAGTCACTTCCGCGCAGGCAGCACAAAAGCGCTTTAGTGCGTTGAACGACCAACGGTCGACCCGAAGGGTAAGCGAAGCACATCATCTATTGTTTAAAGTGCAATGCACGGAGTTAGACAGAAGCGGACGTTGAGTACACTCTTAATAAAATAAATCTAGCGACTTTCTTTTCAAAACAAAGATCTGATCTTCGAGCGATTCTTACGTCTGTTCTTAACCCATAATGGTGTAAGAAAAACACCAACTAGCACAGACATAACAACCGTCGGTTTCATCCACTTATTTATCCGATCAGCATCAGAGACGGTTTGCTCGTATGTATAAATAACTCGATCATTTTGCTCTAGCTCCCATGCTTCGTTCCCCCGAACTCTAACAATGATGGGCGCCCCAACAACGATGGCGTTTTTCCCTGTACTGACACCAAATTTCAACAAATCAGTTCCTGTAGAAACGTATATGTATTTAGCCCCCATCCCCTTCGAAGATCCTGATGGTTGCCAGTGGTACTCTGTGACAGTTCCTTTCACAACCTTGAGTTCGTCGTAGCTAGGGTATGGTTGAAACAAAAATAACCCAGGAATACCTAGCAAAAGACATAAGGGCCCGAACCCTAACCATTCTTCTTTAATTTTCATTTAACTCGCTTATTAAAATATGACTACTCTAATTAAAGCCTAGTTTGATATTAACAAGATGCTTTTATTACCCATCAAGATTACAACGGCGCTTATACGCAAAGTCGACCTCAACCTATAAGCGATTGTTAGTAAAGATCAAAGTCCGGCATCTCCCTCTTGACGCAGGCATCGAGAATGAATAAACGCCAAGGTCTGCTCTTGTCTATTTGCGAATGGAAAACCAATGTCCGCTTTTCATTCTTAGTACTTATTAGCGCCGCCATTTGCGGAATTTTGTCAGCCAGCTTGCTGGCGAGGCAAAATGGCTTTGCTATAGCCATTAGTGGGCGCCGCCATCATGCCCCCCCAAATTATCTGGGTAGTCATCGCGATTTTTTGACCACTTACTTTTATCAAAGATAATACTTATGAAAGTGGCTGATACCACTAAACCTAATCCGATGTATGAAGCATATGGAAAAGGGTTTCCCATTTTATAACCACACCAAGCCAAAATAAGAAAACCAACTAACCCAAGCAAAAATGAAATCACCTGATAAATAGGATAACAGGATTTTTTTGACGATTTCTTCGTCTTTTTATCTCTATGTTTACGTACCCTTTTTCCCATTTAGAGTAATTCCTTTACCTATAACGCCGCTATTTGCGGCAGATAATGCGAAGCTTTAGCTGTCCAGCCCCACGCCTCGTGGGGCGATGCAAGATAGCCTTGTTATGTTTCTTATTTATGTTAATGTGTATATATACTTTATGTAATACACACTGGTGATTTATGAGAACGAATATTGTAATTGATGATGATTTAATGGCAAATGCCTTAAAAGTAAGTGGCTTAAACACAAAAAAGGACGCAGTTGAAGAAGGCTTGAAGTTGCTTATTAAATTAAACCAGCAGCAAGCTGTGCGGAGTTTAAGAGGAAAAATACACTGGGAAGGTGATTTAGACGAAATGCGAGGCGATAAGTGATTATTGCTGATACAAGCGTTTGGATTGACTACTTTAATGGTGTAACAAGCCCTTTTACTGATGAGCTAGATAAACAGCTTATGGAAGGAAACGTTGCTCTGGGCGATTTGATTTTGCTGGAAATATTACAAGGCATAAAGAGTGATAAGGACTACAGCAAGACAAAGAAACTGCTAAGCAAATTAGACCAGTATGAGATGCTAGGCAATAGGATGGTTGTTGAGTGTGCAGACTATTACCGTTTGCTGAGAAAGAAAGGTATTACGGTCAGAAAGACAGCGGACGTAATCATTGCGACCTTTTGCATAGATAATAAATTGCCGCTGCTATTTACGGATAAAGACTTCAAACCTTTTGTAGAACATTGCGGATTAATATCTGCTATTTCAAAAACATAACAGCTTATTATACGGAATTCCGTATAAACCGCAGACGACAACGCGTCTTCACGATCACCAAAACTCCATTTTTGTTCAATGGATTCAATCACTTAAAGAGCATCCTATCATTAGAAACCAAGATTCTCTTTGCGCAAAAAGAAGACTTGGGTTTACACGGGTCCGTATAAACCCAGAAGCAATTTTTTAAGTAATTGTTTTATAAAACAATATCAGAAGGAAGCGGCAAAAAGACAGACTTATCTCACGGGTTTCATAGGAAGCGATTACCCCAAATCTTCGTGATTCCATTACAACTGTTTATTTATATAGTTTTTTAGCTAATTATCTGAGGACCTTACTGTTAGGTCACAGCAACTATTTTAAGGCTTTCGCATCACTAAATGTCAGCCCCCCTATATGAAGCGGGCATTCGTCATGAAAGGGATTTGATGTCGGCTTTTGTCTAAAATCACCCTCTACTGCTACTCCATCGAAGACGCTCTAAACATATCGATATGTGGTATGCCATCTTCATCGTACTCATCCGACACATTTTCATATCCCAATGAGCGATAGAATTTATTCAGATAAAGTTGGGCTCCGATTCGGTTTCCTTGACCCGGGTATAAACGCTCACTTTCTGCGATAGAGCGTTGCATGAGCTTGACGCCACAACCATCTTTTCTATGACTTTGCGCGACCACAACACGGCCAACCGAAGGCTCTTTATATTTCAAACTTGGAGGAACAAGGCGTGTACATGCCACGACGTCACCGCCCTGCTCTTTTGCAAAAACATGCACCGAGGATTGGTCAAGATCATCAATATCAGGGTAAATACAATCTTGCTCGATTATGAATACGTCTTGTCTAAGTCTTAGAATGCCCAAAAGCTCTTCAACACTTAATTCGGCAAACTGTTTTACATACCACTGTAACATTGTATTGATACCTTTTGACAATAGAACAGGAAAAGAAAAAGTTTATAAGCATTAGGTTATGGAATAATATCTGCTTACGAAACAATTAAAACAAATAGCGCCAATATTTTAACGATAATCATAAGCGGCGTAGAATTTAATCAGTATGTAACGTGGCTCTGGTTAATTAAAATCAAATCCGTGTGCATCAGTATCTCGACAAGAACAATATGAATTTAAAGTCGTTCCTTAAAAAGCAACTGGTTTCTCAAGAACTGGATGAAAAGCTAGATCGCATTGAAAAGCCTGTTGGCTCCTTGGGCTATGATCCATGGGGGTTTAACACCGATATGAACAAAATCGTATTCTCATTGTTTAGCAACATTTACGACAAATATTTTCGTGTTGAAACAAGTGGTCTTGAACACATACCTAATGATGGCCCTGTTTTAATTATCGCCAACCATAGCGGACAGCTCCCTATCGATGGCACCTTAATTGGTTATGCCGTTGCGAATCGCGATCATGCACCGCGCTATCCTCGTGCAATGATTGAGCGCTTCTTTCCCACTGTGCCCTATATTGGAAACATGCTTAATCAATTGGGCGCAGTACTGGGTGACCCTACAAACTGCGCAAAAATGCTCGAAAATGGCGAAGCCGTTATTGTGTTCCCAGAGGGTATTCGTGGCTCAGGAAAGATGTACAAAGACCGATACCAACTGCAGCGTTTTGGCAATGGTTTTGTGCGTCTAGCGATGGAACATAACACGCCGATCGTACCAGTGGGTGTCGTGGGGTGTGAAGAAACAATCCCTGCCATCGCAAATATAAAGCCATTAGCAAAACTTCTGGGTGTGCCATATGTACCGGTTGCCCTGCCCTTTATCTTTCCTGCAAAGGTTCACCTTAATTTTGGTAAGCCAATTTATTTTGAAAACGAAGAGCTCACCGAAGATCAGGTGATCCGACGCGTTGAAAAAGTGAAAAAATCTATCGGGCAGCTCATCGCGAAAGGCCTAGAACAGAGAAAAAGTATTTTTTAAATGAGTAAAACAACAACTAAATCTCAAGCGAGTAAGCGCAACAAACCGATTGTTCTTGTTACCGGTGCAGCGGGGGCTTTGGCTCAACAGGTGATTCAACGATTGCGAAAATCCTGTCAGATCATCGCCGTCGACTTTAGAAAAGAAACCTTTCATAGCGATAATATTCCTAGCTATAAGCTGGACTATAACAAGCGCGTCTTTGAAGATTTATTTAAAACCTACAAGTTCGACTACGTCATCCACCTTGGCCGTATCCAAAGTAGCGAACTCACTATGCAGCGTCGCTATAACGCCAACGTACTGGGCACACAAAAACTCATGGATTTGAGTCATAAATACGGTGTTCGACATGTGCTTATTTTATCGACGTTTCATGTTTATGGTGCTGACGCATACAACCCAGCACTAATCGATGAGTCTGCACCACTCAAAGCAGCAGAGTTAACGCAGGATTTGGTAGATTCAGTCGAGCTTGAAAACCTCGCCAATATTTACCTTTGGAAATATCCTGATTTAAACATCACGATTCTCCGTCCTTGTAATATCGTCGGGCCTGGCGTCAATAACTCTATTAGTCGACTGCTTTCTAGTAAACGTCCGCCTAGCTTACTCGGTTTCTCTCCTGTCATGCAGTTTATTCACATTGAAGATATGGCCGATGCGATTGAGCTTGCGCACAAAAAACACAAGCGAGGCGTCTATAACGTAGCACCGAGAGATTGGGTGGCATTTCAGGATGCACTTGCTTTGTCGGGCTGCCAATCTATCCCTGTACCGTCAATCCCGCCAATGCTGCCACGATTAATTTCGCGCGTACTGAATTTAAAGTCGTTTCCGTCTTATTTGATTAACTACTTCCGTTATCCTGTGGTCATCGATGGAAGCGCGTTTGAAAAGGAATTTGGCTTTACGCCAAAACGACCTTTGAGAGAGATATTCAGAACGTATAAAGATATGAAAGAGAACTAAGTATATTTGATGAGGAGTAACACGGATTACTCCTCATCTGTATATTAGATTTTAAAGTTCACGCCAGCATATACCGTAACTGGGTCATCTTCTGGCTCAAGCGTGGTATTTGTGCCCAAGCCAATAATATCAATCGACTGCCAAGCGCGCGTTCCAAGGTCCACACCAAATACCAATTCAGTGTCTTGATTAAAGTTGTACTCTCCCCCAACACCTGCATCAATGCCGAAGAAGTAAAGCGTATCATCATCAAAATTAATAAACGGCGTATCATCGATTTCTACACTACCGTAAGAGAAACCAAGACGTACAAATGGTTTTATCTCACCTTCACCAAAAGACTTCGCTAGAGAGAAACCAAGTCCTGTAGTGACATTATCAAAGGCTTCAAAGTCTTCAACAAAAAAACTTCCCTGATAGCGCCAGCCCGAAGATTTTTTAGTACCTAGCTTAAGTCGAATACCGACAATATCACCGTCTTCGGTTTGGTCATAAATAGACCCTGAGCGAGAAGGCTCATACGACAAATCAGAACTACCCACATAAATGTCCGAGCCAATATAGGTCCATGAGTTATCAACCGCTGTCGCACTTGTGTTAGTAGACTCTTCAGCAAGGCTAATGCTAGAAGCACACATTAGCGCGCAAATCGGCAAGCAATGCTTTATTTTTAGATTCATATTCTTACACCGTTAATAACACACCAAAAACAAAAAAAGCCCCTTAACAGGAGCTTTTTCAATGCAATACTACAGAACGCTTTACTCTTTTCCGTAAACGTTATTCTCTTGTTCTTGCACACGAATAAAAGTTGTACGCTTCGAAAGCTCTTTCAAGCTATCTGCGCCAACATAGGTACATGTTGAACGAACACCACCAAGAATATCTTGAACTGTGTTATCGACCGGCCCTTTAAATGGCATTTCAACAGTTTTACCTTCTGACGCACGGTAGTTTGCAACGCCGCCAGAGTGCTTGTTCATTGCAGTTGATGATGACATACCGTAGAACAGCTTATACATCTTGCCATCGCGCTCGACTAGCTCACCACCAGACTCTTCGTGACCCGCAAGCATACCGCCAAGCATGACGAAATCAGAACCTGCACCAAATGCTTTTGATACATCGCCCGCACAAGTACAACCACCGTCAGAGATCACGTGACCACCAAGGCCATGCGCCGCATCAGCACATTCAATTGCTGCAGACAACTGCGGGTAACCCACACCAGTTTTCACACGTGTTGTACAAACAGAACCAGGACCGATACCGACTTTAACAACATCCGCACCAGATAGAATTAACTCTTCTGCCATCTCACCCGTTACAACGTTACCCGCAATGATAATCATACTTGGGAAATCAGCTCGCGCACGGCGCAAGAAATCAACAAAGTGCTGGGAGTAACCGTTCGCAACGTCAATACAAATGAAACGTAGCTTAGGGTTCGCTAAAACAATGGCCTTTACTTTATCGAAGTCAGCATCAGACGTACCTGAAGACACCATGATGTGATCGTAGATTGAATCTTCTTGCTTACCAAGCCACTCAGTCCACTCTTCAACGGTGTAATGCTTGTGCATTGCCGTTAACATTTTATAGCTGGCTAATCTTTCAGCCATTTCGAATGTGCCAACGGTGTCCATATTCGCAGCGATAACTGGAACGCCTGTCCATGTCTGACCGCTGTTTTTAAACTTGTACGTTCGTTCAAGACTTACTTGTGAACGGCTTTTTAAGGTTGAACGTTTTGGGCGAAATAAAACGTCTTTAAAACCAAGTTTGATGTCATTCTCAATACGCATTATGAAACTAGACTCACTATTAAATACTGGATTTCCACGGCTAAGGGTAGCAGTGCTCGCGGATTATAGAGAGGTAAATCACAAATTGGGAGAGTAATTTACCTATTTTACACTGCTTAAAATTTAGTCAATTTGACCGTAAACGCAAGAACTCTATATATATCAACCACTTGGTCAACTTTAAACAACAATCCATGGTCTAATCAAGAAGAAAATAGATGCTGCAAGTGCTGCAGAACATGGCACAGTCACAATCCAAGCCGTCACAATTTTCTTAATTGCTGAACGTTTTACGAGCTGCTCTTTGTAAACACTCTTCAAACGCTTACGGTCTTTTTTGTTGATACCAAGCTTTTCCTTCTTCGCTTTTGCTTCTTTAATCAAATCTTCCATTTCTTTTAGATCTGCATTCTGGAAGTCTTCCAAAAACTTCTCTAAACGCTGGCGTTCTTTTCCTTCATGCTGCTCAGCAATCTTGTGCAATTTCACAGCAGAGTTGAAGCGCAAGTACTCACGCAAGAAACCAACACCAAATACACCACCTACCGCAATGTGCGTTGAACTCACCGGCAAACCTAGTTGCGATGCAATAATTACAGTGATCGATGCAGCGAGAGCTACACAGAACGCACGCGACTTATCGATGTCAGTAATTTCAGTGCCAACCGTACGAATTAGTTTAGGGCCAAACAAAAGCAAGCCTAGAGCAATACCAATAGCGCCCACAATCATGACCCAAAGAGGAATAGCTGCCTTGGCAGAAACACCGTGGTTTTGAATCGCATCAGCAATCGCAGCGAGCGGACCAACCGCATTCGCTACATCATTTGCACCATGTGCGAAGCTCAATAGTGCTGCAGCAAAGATAAGAGGAATCGTAAATAAGTTGTTCACTCCATCGCGGTTATTCTTATTTTTCTTAGACGCTTTATCGACTGCTTTACGACTTAAGAAATACACAAAAATAGCGATGACTGCGCCCAAAATTGAAGCGTCAACAAATGACATTGGGAAGATTTTTTTCAAGCCTTTTAACGTAAGGTACGTTGAGAACGACCACGCCATAATCGCAAGCAAGACAGGCACGTAACTTTTAGCGGCCTGTAACATGTTCTCGCTGTGCATAATATTTCGCTTGATATAAAGCTGGAAGCCCGCTGCAATCAAACCGCCAAGAACAGGTGAAATAACCCAACTCGCTGCAATTGCACTCATTTGTCCCCAGTTCGCAATAGCAAAACCTCCTGCTGCGATACCTGCACCAAGCACACCACCTACGATCGAGTGGGTTGTAGAAACAGGCGCGCCAACGAAGGTTGCAAGATTAAGCCACAAGGCACCAGCAAATAATGCTGCAAGCATCAAGGCGATAAAGGTCGTGCTATCGTTGATAGCGGAAGGGTCGATAATCCCTTTCTTAATGGTACTAACTACGTCACCACCTGCGATCAATGCGCCTGCGGCTTCAAAGATGGCGGCAATCGCGATCGCGCCAATCAAGGTCAATGCCTTTGAACCTACTGCCGGACCCACATTATTGGCTACGTCATTTGCACCAATATTCATGGCCATATAACCGCCAATAGCTGCAGAAATTGCAAGCGTAAATCCACCCGGGATACCTTGCATTTGCATTAATACGTAACCTAAAACAGAAACTAAGAACACAAAGCTTACGCCCATCTTCAAAATTTCGTTGTTGGCGTAACCTAAAGCTGTATCGGTCTCAGATAGTTTTTTAGAACTCATTTGAGCACTTCCTTAACAATTAACTCGTCGATTTGGCGTCGCTACTGTCATCTTGCTGTAACAATCCGGTTGCGCATACTAACCACATGTATAAAAGATGCAAATTAACTTTCATCACTCAAATAAACTTGCCATGACAATTCTCCAGCACATAGGCTAGTACGGTTTTTACTAGGAAAGGTAAAGTTAGATAACAATGAGTAAAATTTATTTGATCAGACACGGCCAAGCATCGCTTGGCAAAGAAAACTATGACGAACTTTCTAGTAAAGGTGAGCAACAAGCTAAAATTTTGAATCGCTATTTTCGGGAGCTTTCTATCAGCCCTGACCTGGTGATCACTGGCGATATGAAGCGCCATCAACAAACAGCTCAGTTTGCGCTTGAATCAATAAACGGCCAGGCAAATACTGTGATAGACACCGATTGGAACGAGTTTGACTTTGAAACCTTGATTCGCGCCTACCTTTCACAATTAGGTCCAGATGCGTCAAAACCTCGCACCCCGAGTGAATTTTTTAGCGCTCTACGCGCGGCCCTCTTAGCGTGGTCTAAGAACCAAATTCAAACACAACTACCCGAAACATGGAATGCATTTGAGAGCCGCGTAGAACAGGCTTTGTATTCACTGAACACACAAGATCATAAAAACATTTTCGTTTTCAGTTCTGGCGGAGCGATTTCAATGGCGATCAAACACATTATGCGTCTGAATGCGGAGACAATGATTGATCTTAATTTACAGAGCAGGAACACCGGCGTTACAGAGCTATTTATTAAGGGCGATAAAAGATACGTTTCTAGCTTTAATCATGTGTCGCACTTGAGCAGCCCCGAACATTTAGATCTTATTACACATGCATAAGTGTGCCTTTAGCGCACACTCAACTGCTAACGCTCCCGAAGGCCTTTATACTGATATCGCAACAAGGGGGACATAAAAAACTCGATCAGTAGATGGAGCATATCGGCTGCGACTTGATAAAACCGCGCCAGCATCACTAAACAAACTAAACCCGAGTCGACCGACTGAGCGGTACTCGTCCACGAAGAATGACTCACACAAGATCCTTTTGTTGAGAGTAATTTATGATTTGGCATTCCTTGCCAATTAGATTTCTAGAGACCTAAAGTCTCAGCGCGAAACTATATCGGCTAGCACTTAGGTGAAGCAATCTAATTATTTTTATAGCCATTAATACAGCCTGTAAATTCGCGATTGAAATTTTTTATAAGGCTTTACTTTCTCACCATGACACATCGATATATTCGCGTATAATGCGCGCAAATTTCATACTCACGACCTATAGGTTTATCAATGTCGATCAAGAATGCATTTTATGCTCAATCTGGCGGTGTTACTGCCGTTATCAACGCTTCTGCTTGTGGCGTTATTGAAACTGCCCGCCAACATAGCGATAAAATTGGCAAAGTATATGCGGGACGCAATGGTATCATTGGCGCATTGCGTGAAGAATTGATCGATACAAGCATTGAATCTGTAGAAGATATTGCTGCACTCAAGCACACACCAAGTGGCGCATTTGGGTCTTGCCGTTACAAGCTAAAAAACTTTGAAGAAAACAAGCGTGAATATGAGCGTTTGATCGAAGTATTCCAAGCACACAACATTGGCTACTTCTTCTACAACGGCGGTGGCGATAGCCAAGATACTGCATACAAAGTAAGCCAACTAAGTGAAAAAATGGGTTACCCAATTACTTGTATTGGTGTACCTAAAACAGTGGATAACGACCTACCATTTACAGACTGTTGCCCAGGCTTTGGCTCTGTTGCGAAATACGTTGCGATTTCTACAAAAGAAGCTGCAATGGATATTAAATCTATGTGTGAGTCATCTACTAAAGTATTTATTTTAGAAGTAATGGGTCGCCACGCGGGTTGGATCGCAGCTGCTGGCGGGTTGGCTGGTCAGAACAGCGATGAAGCGCCACACATCATTTTATTCCCAGAAGTTCCATTCGACAGAGAAACTTTCTTGGCTCGCGTTGATGAAGCCGTTAAGAAGCATGGTTACTGCGTGATCGTAGCATCAGAAGGTGCGCAATATGAAGATGGCCGCTTTGTTGCCGATGCGGGCCAGAAAGATGCATTTGGTCACACTCAATTGGGTGGTGTTGCACCAACCCTAGCAAACATGGTGAAACAAGCATTAGGCTACAAGTACCACTGGGCTGTAGCAGATTACCTTCAACGTGCAGCACGCCACATCGCTAGCCGAACTGACGTTGAGCAAGCATATGCGATGGGTAAAGCAGCAGTTGAGTTTGCGGTTAGCGGCAAAAATGCAGTCATGCCAATTATCGTTCGCGAGAACTCTGCTCCATACAAATGGAGCATTGGCGAAGCACCATTAAGCCAAGTTGCTAACCAAGAAAAGAAAATGCCTATTCACTATATTACCGATGACGGCTATGGCATTACGGCGGAATGTCGAGAGTACCTATCGCCTCTTATTCAAGGTGAAGATTACCCACCTTACGACGATGCCGGTATGCCACGTTATGTAAACCTCGTGAACAAGATCATCGAGAAAAAACTTCGTACAGATTTTGAAATCTAAAACGAAAAAGGAACAGACGAAACTTCTGTTCCAGCTTCTTTAAAACAGGCGATAGGCTTAGTCGCTCATCGCCTGTTTTTCTTTCTGACGCGCAAGCCCTAAAGCCGGTCTTACTCCGAGGCGCCCAATATAGGCTTTAAGGTTTTCTTGCTCGATGCTTTGACCAAAACTCATTCCCCAAAACAAGCAATGCCCCAATAGTATGTCGGCGGCAGAGAATGAATCGCCCAAAATATAATCTTGCTGCCCTAAGCCCTTGCTCAGCAAATCCAAAGCTACCTGAAACTCATAGACCGACGTCGCTTCCATCTCGCGCACACGATAGTCTTTCGGCAAAGCAAACTTGTGCTTTCCTATGGTCCATAGAGGTTGCTCTAGTTCTGCAATTGCAAATACGCTCCATTGGTCATACTGAGCACGACGAAAAGCGCTGTATGTTGGAATCAGTTCTGCCTCGGGCTTCAATGTGCAGAGATAATTCATGATCGCTAAGGATTCAGTGATAATGCCTCCATCAACACGAATGGCAGGCACCTTGCCCCCTGCATTGAGCTCTAGAAATGACGTCTGTCTGGCTTCACCTTTCATGAGATCGACAAGTTGGAAGCTGTAATCCAAGCCCAACTCTTCGAGCAACCAAGTCACACGCAAAGTGCGGGTGTTTGGGTAACCATATACCGTTAACGACATTCATCACTCCTTAGTTTTTATTTTTCCAGCATCAAGACTAATCCCAGTCGCGAAAACAATGCAAGCATTACCAAACCCAAATACGCAGTAGCGCCCGTAAGGTCTATAATGCTTCATCGCAAAAGTGGAACTTTACTATGTCATTTAAACATCTTAGTTGTGCTCAGCTCGCATCTTGGCTGAGTGATTCAGAAAACACGGTCACCGTAATCGATATTCGAGACCAAATGTCTTTTGAGCAAGGCCATATAAACGGTGCTGCTCACATCGACAATTCAAATGTGGAACACTTTATTGCAAACACAGACCTTAACAAACCATTGGTAGTTTGTTGTTATCACGGCAACTCAAGCCAAGGCGCTGCAGACTACTTTAATGCACAAGGATTTAAAGAAACCTTTAGCCTAGATGGCGGTTTCGAAGAATGGCGTCAGATTGCAGCCACTCTCACGACGGATTAAGCACCTTTATTGATAAAAGGAAACACAATGCGCTCAGCTCTCATTTCAGGCCAAGCTCAAAACAATATTATTTTAGTACTCGAAGATAACTACAAAGATTGGCTTAGTGATCAACATAACAATGATCAATTGTGGTTAGAAAGTATTAAGTTTGAAGGAAAAGGACATTCGACTTTACCGTCTGAGAATAATTCCTTAAAGATCATTTGCTGTATACCAAGTCTAGATAACTTCTTTCTAGCTGGAGATCTCGCGAAACAATTGCCGCTGCATACTTATCAAATTGATCTAAGTGCACTGACACATTACGGCAATGTCGATCAAGAAACCTTAGCACTTACGCATTTTCGCTTTGCTGTTAGCTGGGGACTAGGCGCCTATGAGTTCTCTCAGTATAAAAAAACAACTAAAGAAAAAGCTTTGCTTGCCATCGATGATGAGAGCCTGTTGTCAGAAGCCAATAATATGGTCGAGTCTATCGTACTTACGCGCGATCTAATCAATACTCCCGCCTCAGATATGATGCCCGAAGATCTAGCGCAAACCATGCAAGCTCTCGCAAGTGCTTACGAAGGCAGCTTCAGTGAAATTATCGGCCAAGAACTTTTAGATCAAAACTACCCACTTATTCACGCTGTTGGCCGAGCTTCTGTGCATGAGCCTCGCCTACTCGAACTCGTTTGGGGCGACGAAGACGCGCCAGCTATTACACTAGTTGGTAAAGGTATCTGTTTTGATAGTGGCGGTCTGAATATTAAAACTGGCAACTTCATGCGTCAGATGAAAAAGGATATGGGCGGCGCTGCACACGTGCTTGGCTTGGCCAAGCTCATCATGGCACAAAACCTTCCAATTCGATTACGTGTTCTCGTTGCTGCGGCTGAAAACGCTATATCTGGTAATGCATTTAGACCCGGCGATATTATTGAATCTAGAAAAGGCCTTACGGTCGAAATAGACAATACCGACGCTGAAGGTCGTTTAGTTCTTTGCGATGCATTGGATGATGCATGTAGCGAAAGCCCCGAGCTGATTATTGACTTTGCCACATTGACCGGCGCATGCCGCGTAGCACTGGGCACAGAACTCCCTGGCTTCTTCTGTAACGATGAAGAAGTGGCTGCAGGACTCAACGAAAGCGCTCTAGATTGCTTAGATCCTATTTGGCGCCTACCGTTGCACCAAGCCTACAACGACATGCTTAAAAGCCATTTTGCCGATACCCTGAATTCAGCAGAAACCGGATTCGGTGGCGCTATCACAGCTGCACTATACCTCGAAAAATTCATTAGCAATGAAACCCCTTGGGTGCATTTCGACGTCATGGCTTGGAACCTCAGAGGCCTCCCAAGCCGTCCAGTTGGAGGTGAAGCATTGGGCTTACGAGCGGTATATGAATATCTAAAACAACGTTTCGCGTAACTCGAAGAACTTCATCAAAGAGGAAGCAGCATGGCTATAAAAAAACTAAAAAACGAAGCTGAACTTTTAAAAGAAGCTATTCGCATTGGGGTGATGTATTGCGAGAAGCGTGGCGTTGTAAAGTTTGAAGCGAATGATAAGCAAGACGATAAAATTGAATATATCTACAAGCTTTTGGTTCACGACAAACAAATTCAACCGCTGGCAAAGCAAGATATGGATACGCCACGAATGAAGCATAAGCTCGTTCTGTGGCTGCATAAACAATTACCCGAAAATCATCCTCTGAAGTAAATCTACTAATGCAAGATACGACTCCCAAGCTTTATTACGTTTATGACCCCATGTGCGCGTGGTGCTGGGGTTATCGGCCGACTTATCTCGCATTAACTGAATCGCTCAAAGAACGAGGTATCACACTCACAAAGCTACTGGGTGGTCTTGCCCCAGACAGTGATATACCGATGCCCTTAGACATGCGCGAAGCCATCGAAAGCTACTGGTACAAAATTTCTGATCTGCTAGGTACCGAATTCAATCACGCGTTTTGGCAACAAAATACGCCACATCGCTCTACCTATCCAGCCTGCCGAGCAGGCTTAATTGCACGGGATCAAGGCAAAGAAGAACAGATGAACCTTAAGATCCAAGAAGCATATTATTTGAATGCAATGAATCCTTCAGACACGAGTGTTTTGTGTCAGTTAGCTGAAGACATCGGTTTTGAGAAAGAACAGTTCGAGACTGATCTGCATAGCGATATAACCAGAAAACGCCTGCATGATGAAATACGATTCGCCCGCAGTATTGGAGGGAATAGTTTTCCGTCTTGGATTTTGGTGAAAGATCAGCAAGCCATGCAGCTGCCTCTTGATTATCAAGATCACCGCGCTGCTCTGACAATCATTGAGGATGCATTTGCGTCATGACATCTGCACCCGAACAAACTATTAGCAACAAGAAAGAACAATTCATCGAACTCGCAAAAATGACGTGGCCCATGTTGATTGGGATTGTCTCGCTAATGAGCTTCCAACTTGTGGATTCGGTTTTCATTGCGCGGCTAGGCGTTGAGCCTCTGGCAGTGGTTGGCTTCACCATCCCTATTTACCAACTTTTTATTGGTATTCAGGTCGGTATTGGCATTGCGACAACGGCGCTTATCTCGCAACTCATTGGTGCCAGAGAAGACTGTAAGGCCCGCGATTTAGCCGGATTAATCGTAATCGTTGGCTCCGCTTGCTTTGCATTTTTAGCCGTACTAACTTGGCTGTTTAGATACCCGATTATTCGAGCATTGGGCGCGACTAAAGAGCTAATGCCGTTTATTGATGCATTCTGGGCAGTATGGCTAGTGGGCGCTTTTGCCGGCGGATTTTTGTATTTCGGATACAGCATTGTCCGAGCTAACGGCAATACGCTCATTCCAGGATTAGGCATGGCTGGCACTAGCCTGCTCAACATTGCCTTAGACCCGATATTCATCTTCACCTTTGATCTAGGTTTAGCCGGCGCCGCATGGGCCACATTATGCTCTTTTAGTATCGGCTGCCTTTTTGTTTATCCATTTATTTTGAAAAAGAATTGGCTGCATTTCAGTGATGCATTTGAAAACGCTATTGAAAAGATCAAACAAATTTTAGCGGTTGCCCTACCTGCTATGACTAGCCAATTACTTCCAGCTCTCTCTTCAATGCTAGCCACGATGCTTGTTGCCCAACATGGGACGGAAAGCGTTGCTGCTTGGGGCCTCGGCATTCGTGTTGAGTTTTTCTCAATCATTTTAGTCTTGGCAATGACAATGTCTCTTCCCCCAATGATAGGAAAGAGCTATGGCGCGAAGAACTTTGATGACATTCAGATATTACTCAAGCTTGCTGTGAAGACAATCATCGCATGGCAACTCTTACTTGCGTTGATCCTTGTATTATTTGACTCCAGCATCAGCCATGCTCTTGCGGGCAATGAGGACATTGCTTCATTACTGGCGCTGTATATCGTCATCATTCCGTTTAGCTATGCATTTCTTGGCATTTGTATGGTCTTAGTGTCTGCCGCAAATGCTATTAGCCGCGCAATGGATGGCTTAAAAATTTCCTTCGCCCGACTATTTATTTGTTATCTTCCATGTTTGTTCATTGGCTCTGTGTTCGGCGATTTAATGGGCTTAATGATAGGCGCTGCCGTAGGCAATGTGCTGGCAGGCATAATCTCGATATGGATGTTTAAATCATCCTTCAGAAAAGCCAAAACTAGACGCTTACTTCCACCATAGTTTCTGCGGGTATTGAGTTATCGAACGCAGCTGACTTTTTAGCAGGCAAAAAAATACCCCTCAGTAGAGGGGTATTTTAATTCCACTTAGCTCTTAAGCCGTTTTTGCAAAACTTAAAGCCTGGCTATAGAAACGCTCCGGTAAGGTAATGACCGTCTCAAAGGCTCGGAAGTCATCGCCATCGTTACCACCTGTTAAACGAAGCTCGATTGACCCACCTTCGCTCTCTAGGAATTGGCGAACTGCATCCATTCCAACACCGCGGCCACTCAAGTTGCTCACCTCTTCTGCAGTAGAGAATCCTGAAGTGAATACCAAGTTCGCAATGTCTTGCGCGCTGAGTGCTGCATCTTGCTCAATAATTCCCTTGTCTACAGCTAATGAACGAATTTTCGCAATCGCGATACCTCGACCATCGTCTGAAACAATGAATTCGGCGTTCTGTTTATTCACTTGCGTATTAATCGAGATAAGACCGTTTTCGTTCTTACCCTTCTCTGCACGCTCTGTCGCACCTTCAATGCCGTGATCCATTGCATTACGCAACACATGCATAAAGATATTATTCATCATGCTGTGAACGCGGCCATCAATAAACAACTCTGCATCGTTTACACGAACTTCTGGTGCGGGCTTATCAAGCTGCTCAGCCATTGACGCGAGCGAACTTAAAGGCTCAGAGATCACCTCAGACAAGGTTTTAGATTCGATAGAAAGCAACATGCTATAGGCTTCTGAAACAACTTCTTGTACATCGTTGTCCATCGATTTTTCAGTAAGACGCTTAATGCTATCTAACCACGAAGCTACGCGTTCTGAGTCTAGATTTACACCTTGTGCTGCAACACCATCACGACCTAGCTTGTCATGATAAATCGTGTCGTACTCAGCAAGAATCTCCTGCGCTTCACGCAACTCTTCGAGTAATTCATTCTGCTTCCACTCACGCGAATCATCATTACGTAAAGCATCATAAGTAGATTCAACTTCATGCACTACGTCAGTCAAATAACTCAAACCATACGTACGCGCATTACCCTTAACGGTGTGCATATTTCTGAATAGCTCGGCAATAACATCCGCAGATTTTCCAGCGTTGTTCTTAATAGCCTGCTGACATGCCGCCATGAACTGCTTAGAACTACGGAGGAATTCAGCAAATTTCGCTGCATCGATCGCAAGCACTTCACCAATTAATTCCAACTCACGCTTCTGACCTTGCGCCGCTAGCTCTAGGGCACGGATTTCAGTTACGTCGCGCACAGTAATCATCAGACGCTCGATCACATCATCATTCACGATTGGATCCCAGTCCAACTCGAGAACTTTTTCACGACCATCATCGAAACCAATGGTCATCTCATTCACAAGACAATGTGAGTTGAACTCAAACATCATTTCGTCTTCACCAACAATCGCATCAACTGCTGTAATGTTCTGATCTCGCGCATCAGAGCCTAGTGTTGTATTCGCGAAAAGAAGATCATTTACATTTCGTCCAGCGATACGATCTGTTTCAAAAATCTGCTCCAGATACGCCGCATACTCTTTGTGCACCACACCACCTTCGGTCACTGTAAATAGGCCTTGGTGCATGTTTGCCATCATATTTGCGATGTCTTGGTTCTTTTGATGAAGCGCAGCCGTACGTTCCTCAACTTTCGCTTCAAGAGTACGATTATGCTCTTCGATCACTTCACGCATACGAATGTTTTTAATTGTTGTAACAAGTGACTGAGCAACAGAGGACACATACTCATAATCACTATCGGCAAAACTCACCTGCTTTACGTCTCCAGATAAATTGATCACACCAACTAGCATGTCTTTATCTATAAGCGGAACACATAAAAGTGCTTTAGGTGCTACTTCTTGCTCACCCTGAACATAAGACTTGTCTTTCTCAGTATTAGGAACAAAGATAATTTGCTTAGATTTTGCAGCCTTACCAATAATACCTTCACCAAGCTCAAAGCTTGTAGGCTCAACATCGGCTGAAATAGCTTTCGGTGGGAAATGCGCCTTAACGACTAGCTCTTGCTTTTCGTTAGTTAAATAAACCGAACCTGCACTCACGCCCATCTTTTCATGCATACTCTGAAGTACTTCTTCCAATGCAGTGTTTTGGCTCTGCGCACCGGCTAAGGTACCGCCGATTTTATTAAGTTTTGCGAGATCTGCCATCTTCTTCTGAATAGCAGACCGCATAGAGTTAAAGTTTTGCGCCGCGAGTAATACGAGAACAATTAAAAGAACAATGGATGATTTAAAGCCAAAATCTAAACTACCCAATACTTCACCTTGCAAGAAGCTGAACTGAACATCTGCACTCTTAAGCAGCTCATCCAGACCTTCAACGGATTGCGATACCGCAGCATCCGCTTCGCGAAGTTTTGCTCGAGCCAGTTCGATTTGCTCAAGCTCTGTCATCTTGTAATCGATAATTGAAGGCGTTTTATCGAAGTGAGCACTCAACTCTGCGTATGATTGTTCAACTGTATCAAGCAGGGTCACATCGCCGAATGTTTTAAAGACGTCTGCACCTTTGTCATACCAAAGTTTGGAATCTTGCAGTGCAAACTTAAAGTCATCCATGGTAGACAGAGCATTCAGGTCTGTCGTGCGCTGCACTTCTTCTACCGTCTTAAGGATTGAAAGAGCATTCGCATCTGCTTGGTTTGCGAATCCAGCAACGAGCTCCATATTCTCGGCATCTTTACCGTCTGCCATGAAGTACTGTAGATCGACTAATGAGCCACCTAGCGCATCAGCCATATCGAAAAGTGTCCCGGCCTCGTTATGCATTTGCTCATTAGCCAGCAAAGTAGCCGACTTTGCTTCGAACATTTCAGTTACTGCGAAACGATAAAAGTCATAATTACTCTTAATGCCGATAACAAGGGCTTTCATATCCGCATCATCTTTTGCAAGTTCTTCCAGGCTCTCATAAAGACCGCCAAAGTCTTTAACACCTTGATCAAACTTACGCTTATAAACGCGAATACTATCTGCATCTTCAGCGTTGAATGCTAAACCGCTTAATTTCGCGAGTTTTAGCAATTGAATCTGAACCTGATTACTTTCCTTTACGACCGGTACCGCGGTTTGGTTAACTCGCGACGTCGATTCGTTGATGTCATTTAAATTCCATAAAGATGAGAGTCCTGAGCTCAATATCAAGATAATAATGAACGCAAAACCAAATCCGACTTTCTGGTTAAAACTCAGCTGAAACATTTTAAATTTGCCTCTGTTTATTATTTTGGCCTTCAAAATTCACTCTAGATTAAAATTTGAGAAAGTCGAAATTTTGACCAATATTTTCATTATTTTTATAAAAATAACGTCGCGCCGTAGTAAAAAAGTGACGTAAGTCCTTGTTTTATCGTTAAAGCTTACAAAGAAGGTCAAAAAAAAGGCAGTTTGTATAGATAGTGCTAGGCTAATTTTATAACCGTAAAAAAATAAAAAACGCGCAAAATAAAAAACAATAGCTTCATTATCAGTTCAGCGAGTAACCATGACCACAATTCTAGTTTCTGCATTAGTAGTAAGCATTGCTCTTATTATTTTCTTAGCTGTAAAGAGTATCAAGACAAGCAAGCTGCTCTCAGCACAAGTAGCCGAGACCAGCGCACTACAAAACAGCATCAGCTCAATGATTGAGACCTCAGAACTCGATACCCTCAAACAAGAGTTCAAACTTGATCAAGCAAGTATGAATAGCAAGTATGCAGAGCTAGAGCACGAGTTAGCACATACCAAAGAACTTTCTCTAAACGAAAAGAACGAGCTCGCACAGAACTACGAAGCGCAGATTCAATCTCTTCGCCATGAACACGAACGCGAGCAATTCTTCCTCACAGAAAAATTAGAGCACGTAGAGAAAGACTTGGCAGAACTAACCAACCTTCTAGTGACGTTTGAACGCTGGCACGAAAGCCTGACACAGTTGATGGAACACAACGCCGAAATGCATCATCAAAACCAAGAGTTCTTCAACATTGTTAAGCAGATTGTGATTCTTGCCTTGAATGCCGCGATTGAAGCTGCGCGCGCTGGAGAGCATGGCAAAGGCTTTGCTGTCGTTGCTGACGAAGTACGAAGCCTTGCCATGCGCAGCCAAGAGCTCAGTGAGAGCTATAAAGAAAATCTTAACAAGAATGACTTTTTAACCACGACAACATTCCAAGACATTCAAGCTGGCGGAAAAATGATTCTGACAGATGTATCTGCAACGAATGAAATTGTGAAAGACCTCATTAGTCGCGTGCAAGTAGCATAACGAGAGGTATAGAAGATGAGTCAACTCGATTTCAACCGAGAAATTCAGCGATTATTCAAATCTGCGATGGATGAAACCTACTACTCAAGTGAAGGCATCGATGTAGTCAGCAGTGACACTAACCACTCAACGCACGAAGAATTCGAACAGTTTTATATGCTCACGATCTCTTCTCAGGAATTTCGTGTGCTCACGCTGATTCATCTCAATCACGACGATCAGAGCCGTGCTTACGTAGCGCAAAAGCTGAATGCTACAAGCGAAAGCCTAGGCGACGAACGCTTTTATGACTTTATTGGTGAGCTTGGCAACACCTTGTGTGGCTCAATCAAAAGAGGAATCAACGCATTTATTCCGAGCCTTGGCATGTCTACGCCGAATCGCTTAGAAGCTGGCAGCATGAAATACATGCTGTCTCAAAGACCAAGCTATGAAGCACACCAACATGTTGAGATAAATGGACAAACACTTTTTCAATGCAGCGTTTACGTATGCAACAAAGAAGAATTGAATTACGAGATTAAGCCAGTTTCTTTTGCAGAAGAAGAAATTGAAGACACCGAGTGCGGTGAACTAGAGCTATTTTAAATATAAGAAGAGGCAGTAATGACAAAAGAAACACAGATTGTCAGTAAAGTATTAGTACACGAATGCAATGATGACGCCCTAAGTGTATTGAAAGATGTATGCACAAAGCACAACCTTATTGGTTTAAAGGTTTGCACCGGCAACAACACAATTGGCCTGCGCGACGCCTCTAACGAAATTAGCGAAGTCATGGCATCAAACGTAGATTTAGGTGCTGTATTTTTATCAGAAGCCAAAGATTTAAATGGCGTTAGCGGCTTGAAGCTATGCACAAAGATCCATAGAGCACGCCCTGAACTTCCTATCTTTATGCGTCGTGAACATACCGATAGCATGGATGACCTTCCTCCATCAATTCAAGAAGCTCTAGCTGGCTGCTACCAAGTCGAAGAAGCTGACAAACTCAATGAACTTGTCGACAACTATATCTGCAGCATGTACTACCCTGCAGAGCTTGCTAGCGGTGTGATTGATCTATCTAAGGAAGCATTTGAAAGCATCATTCCGGGAGTAGAAGTACGTAACGATCTACCCTACTTGGTTAAAGATCAAATTATATACGGAGAGCTGTTTAGCCTAATTCCGCTAGAGAGCGACTGGTGCCGTGGCTATATGATGCTTCAAACAACAGAAAACGAAGTATTAGACCTAATTCGATCTGGCGCATCTCATATTGAAAAAACGCAACCAGATTCGCGCGATAGCAACGGCATTCTCAACGAAGCAACAAACCTGATCTGGGGAAGCATTCGCTCACGCTACTTCACAAATGAAGTCAGCAGCGAAGGCCTTCGCACACAAGTCCCTATCATGGTCAACCACCAACGCAAGCACATTTCATTCGGCTCAACAGAACCGCAGTTATGCTTCAAGTTTACTTTGCATGACCCGCAAATGCGCTTCCCGGACATTACTTTATACCAGCGCCTAATCTTCAACTTGAGCTGGTCTCCAGAGAAGTTCGCAGAGAGTGAAAAAGCGGTCGATGAATTCGTTGATAACGGCGAATTGGAGTTTTTTTAAACAATAACTTGCACTTACAGCGAAACAGCTATAATCAAAATTAAGCAGTACTAATAAAATTAAGAAAAAGAAAGGCTTGGCCTTTCAGCAGAAGCAAACGCGAGGAAAGCATCATGGCACAAATACTAGTAGTTGATGATTCAGCAACTGTACGTAACGAAGTAAGCAGCTTTTTAGCCGCTAATGACCTAAGTGTAGAAGTAGCAATAGACGGTAAAGACGGTCTTGATAAGCTACAGCGCGACAGTCAAATTAAGCTCGTTATTTCAGATGTGAACATGCCAAACATGGACGGTTTAACCATGGCTGAAAAGGTACGTAGCGACCTTAACAACCAAGGCGTAAATATTATTATGCTCACAACAGAAAGCGACCCACGCATGAAGGCTCGCGGCAAAGCGGCTGGCGTAAAAGGCTGGATTGTTAAGCCATTCAAAGGCGACAATGTTGTTGGTAGCATCAAAAAGTTAGTTGGCGCAGCATAACGAGCCAAACACCCAGACATAAAAAAACGGCGCTTTTAGCGCCGTTTTTTTATGTTCCAAATAAAGGGAAAAGTACTTAATCCCGTAACAATAAAGCTCTACTTCCCTGCTCTATATAGAGCACTATGGCAATGGATAAAACTCAAAGTAAATAAGCGGACCAAATGCCACAAGAATCAAGGTTGTCCCCATAACGAGTAATGGCAAGATAATACGCTCATGACGATAGTAGAAAGTGTCACCTTCTTGTAATGCCAATGTCACCTCTTTATCACCAACAACCTGTCTCGTTAACAAGTGATTCAATGACACTGGCGGACTCAAATAACCCAACTCAAACGCCATCAATGCGGTCATCCAGAAGTGAATAGGATGAATCCCTTGAGCATAAGCTACCGGCGCGATGGTACCCGTCACCAAAATCAACGCACCGAACGGATCCATAACCATTCCGATCAGCACTAAGAACAAGACCATAAAGATCATTGCAGCATATTGCGATTCAAATACTTCTGGAATTTCTAGTACGCCGCCCCCACGCTCGATGATGCCGCCAACTGTAAATGAACACGCCATCAGCATTAGCAAAGCACCAATCTGAATAGCAGAATTATCTACAGCCTTATGAAACGCCGACGACACTGTCGGTGCGGCCATAGCCGTTTTATTGCGCTCTTCAAAGTCTGAACTGAACTTTCTCTCCCAGATCAACACAATGGCTACCAGCACAGGTAAAACGATCGGCGCAGAAAATTCATCCAAATAGGTATCTAGCAAATAGGCGTAAACAACTAAGGTACCAGCCAAAATAGCAATATATGGAATCAAGGGCTTCGCAAGTCTTAAAGACGGCATCAATGCTTCGCTCACCGGCGCAGGATTCAAAGGCTCTTTTTTGGTAATCAATGCAAATACAGCAAATACCACCATGCTTAACAAGAACACCCTAAAGCCCCAATGGAACAGCTCGTCCGTCACGACCTCTTTGTTAAGAATCGCGATACCTACGACCAACAAACAAGGGCGTAATACAACACCAGAGCCAGTCATCGCGGTCACGGCAAGTGACAACTGCCTGCGCGTACCGACACGACGCATCTCCTGATAAACCACTGCACCCATAGCGATAATGATGATACCTGAGGCTCCTGTGTAAGCCGTTGGGTATGCCATCAACGCAATTGCCACAAATGCCATCATTTCGGGCGGAAGCTTCCAAGGACGGAATACATCAAACAACTTCGCACCTAGAAGTGTTTCTTTTAGCATCATGCCGGCAAGAATATAAAGACCAATCGCCAAATGAAGATTGGTGAGCTGGAAGATCTGCGTGAAATAAATAGCGATGCCCGGCAAATGACCTTCTGTAATAAAGAAATGAAAGCACGCTGCGAGTAACATGAAGGTTTGAATTGGAATCGTAAGTAAGGAGCGCAGCCATCCACCACCCTCTTCTAACTCATCACGACGCGGAGTGAAGAACTGATAGACGTTAATCGCAGACAACACCGCACAGCCTCCCATGAGCGCAAAGAACAACTCTGGATTGGTCACTTCGGTTCCTGAATTCAACGACCCGATGTAGAAGGCATACCCAGAAACGCCAAGGCCGACATGAGAAATAAACTGCGCCGTAGTCGAAATATAGTGATCTTTAAAATGGTGAACCGCTCTAAAAGCAATATGGCTGCGCTTAGCGGTTGCCACAATCGTGGCGAGCATTAATAGACTTATTAAGGTCAGCTTCTGATGCGCGATCGCAAACAAACTAATGTCAGCAAACACGTGCTCCAAGGAGCGGAATACCTCAACTGAAGGAGTAAGGTTTTGATCGTAAATAGCGGCTTCATCATGCTTCTTCTGACAAACCCTGAGCTGTCGCACCAATGACTCTCGTGCCGAGTCTCTATCAAAATCATCAACCAACAGTGAAAACGCTTCATTTTCAGCAATATGCTCTTGCTCTAGAACATCTAAGCGACTGTCTATGTCTTCTTGTGGGTCACACTCCGTAATCGGACGATCGCCTCGCAACACAAAATAGTCATCCCACAAATATGCACCAAGTTTAAGCATTTGCGCATGCATATTTTCACTCGTACCGGATGTAATGGTGCCGAGCAATAACAGCAAAATAATTCCTGTAAGAATAGCTTGAGATATCTTTTTAAATTTTGAAAAAGGAGAAGATGAAACTGGAGATGGATCTGAATTAGCTGAAATATCGCTCATCACTGACTCGTCATTATTTTTGTTAATACAAACGAAAGCTTTTTTGAATACTGCTAGCTATTGTGCCAACAAACTTAAGTAAGATGTTGATACATAAGGAAGAGCGAGTACTTCGTCACGTTTTAAAGGATGATAATTCTGGCCGAAAAACTCGCAACAGATGATATGCGTTGCGGCCAACTAGCGAAAATTATTCGTCGCCCAGGCGCCGTTTAATGCCGCAGATTTTGCCAACCTGTAATTGTCATGATCTTGAATTGCCTCAATAAAGCGCGCTAAGCCTCTCTCTGCCTCAACTCTCGTGCCAAAAGGACCAAGGTCTTCACCCTCTCGTGTGGCAATGTAATACTGACCATCAATAACTTGAAGGCGTTCAGAGCGAAAGTAAGTCGCTTCGCCTTCTCCTTTACGAAACTCCATTGCAATATTTCCTTGTCTACCTGATATTGATCTGTGCTGGCATCAAACAACACGAATACGAATACCACGCCACTAATCACAAACCTTATCTAAGTGAACCGCAAGTGCCGCGAATTATCTCTTATACTTCGGCCATGTCTCCTTTGGATTCAAGCCAAGACTTACGATCCGCTGCTCGCTTCTTACCAAGCAGCATATCCATGTTTTCGACAGTTTGAGCATGATCATCGATTGTTAGCTGAACTAATCGACGCGTGTCGCGAGCCATTGTTGTTTCACGCAACTGCATTGGATTCATCTCACCCAAACCTTTAAAGCGCTGAACATTCACCTTGCCACGTTTTTTTTCTGCTTCGATTCGATCAAGCACACCCTTGCGCTCAGCTTCATCCAAAGCATAAAACACTTCTTTACCCACATCGATACGATACAAAGGAGGCATCGCAACATAGATATGACCAGCTTCAACGAGTGGTTTGAAGTGGCGTACAAATAGAGCACATAAAAGTGTCGCGATATGAAGACCATCAGAGTCCGCATCAGCAAGAATGCAAATCTTGCCATAACGCAATCCTTCTAGATTATCTGATCCTGGATCCACGCCCACTGCGACAGCAATATCATGGACTTCTTGGGAGGCAAGAATTTCGGCAGAATCTACTTCCCAGGTATTAAGTATCTTACCGCGAAGCGGCATGATGGCTTGATACTCACGATCTCGTGCTTGTTTTGCGGAACCACCAGCAGAGTCACCCTCAACCAAGAACAACTCTGAACGCAATGCATCTGCCCCAGAACAATCCGCCAACTTGCCTGGCAGTGCTGGCCCTGAAGTCACTTTCTTACGAACAACCTTTTTACTTGCTCGCATACGCTTTTGGGCATTACTAATACACAGCGTCGCTAGCTGTTCCGCTTCATCAGTGTGTTGGTTAAGCCACAAGCTAAATGCGTCTTTCACTACACCCGAAATAAACGCAGCAGCCTCGCGTGAAGATAATCTTTCTTTGGTTTGACCTGAGAATTGAGGATCGCCTAACTTGGCAGATAAAACAAAACAGCTTTTATCCCAAATATCTTCTGGGCCAAGCTTTATGCCACGCGGCAATAAATTTCTAAACTCACAAAACTCTCGCATTGCTTCTAAACAGCCCGTTCTAAAGCCATTTACGTGCGTACCACCTTGCGCTGTTGGAATTAGGTTTACGTAGCTCTCTTGAGTGATTTCACCGCCTTCGGTTAACCACTGTATTGCCCAATCAACCGCTTCGCTATTGCCAGCCATCGACCCAGTAAACGGAACTTTCGGACAAGTTTCAAAGCCATCTGTCGCAGCAACCAAATAATCTTTTAAGCCATCCTCGTAATACCATTCATCCTTCTCATCCGTTTGCTTATTCTGAAAAATAACTTGCAAACCCGGACATAGAACGGCTTTTGCGCGCAAGACATGTCGAAGTCTAGAAATAGAGAATTTAACCGAATCGAAATACTGAGCGTCAGGCCAGAAATGCACTTTTGTTCCGGTATTTCGCTTACCAACGCTATCAATCACCTCTAAGCTATCGGTTTTATCGCCATCAGCGAATGCAATGCGATGTAACTTAGCATCGCGGCGGATAAAGACTTCAAGTTTTGTGGAGAGCGCATTAACAACCGACACCCCAACCCCGTGCAATCCGCCAGAGAAGTTGTAGTTATCGTTAGAAAACTTACCGCCCGCGTGTAATCGACTAAGAATTAGCTCGACACCCGGTAGTCCTTCCTCGGAATGAATATCAACAGGCATGCCACGACCATTATCGGTAACCGACAACGAGCCATCCTCGTGCAGCACAACCTCTATTTTGGTCGCATGGCCTGCTAAGGCTTCGTCGACGGAATTATCAATAACTTCTTGAGCAAGATGGTTTGGACGCGTCGTCTCGGTGTACATTCCGGGACGTTTTTTTACTGGGTCTAAACCACTAAGAACTTCGATCGAATCAGCGGTGTACTGCTTATTTGCGGATGAGCTTTCAGACATAATGAGAAGGACAAACTATTGAAATACAATTGCGCAAGAGCTTAAACAATTAAGGCGCTTGCGCCAATAGCTAAGGACTAAGATGGGGGATGTTTAAGAAACAAAGCCTATTGCGAAGAACGTAGGTTTCGATCTAATTGCGGATCAATTGTGTTAGCGAAGCCAGATTGTTCAGCAACGTTCTGATATGAAATCTCGAAAGACAGGCCGATTCTGTCGCGATCGACAACGAGTGATGAAGCATTATTTGATAAGCGATACGCACCCACCGCCTCTCCCTTGTCGAAGAGACGCGCATCACCATCACTATCCGTACTCGCCTCTAAGTAGTACTCACCTTCAGGAACATCAAAGAACTGAAAATTCGCCGTCGCATTCACATCATCAAAACGCTGCGCCCTGTATATGTCATATGAGCCCGCAGCCGCATTCACTTCTTGTTTGCGCAACAAATACACATAGACCCGAGACAATTGCCCAGCAACATCAGCGGCTGCTTTGAAAACAGGAACCGTTTCATTCAACAAAACCCCGCCATCCAAACGATACTCAACTTGTATCATTGCTTGCTGAGCTTGATCACTGACTTGGTCGGGATCAACAGTAATCACGTAACGACTAAAGCCCTGCGCATCGACACTATCTAAGGAAATGTCTAGCCAAGGAACATTTGCCGAAATCGACTCGATAGTAAGATCATCCGACCCTGCATTTCCTAAAAACAAACTTGCAGAGCTCGCATAGTTACCAAAGCTCAAATTAGACGGAAACACCTCTAGCTCATTCAAAGGATCAGCGCCTGCCGCATAAACCGCCTTCTGAGCATTAATCAAACCAGCACCATAAAATTGCTCAGGTACCCCTTGCTCAGTCAATTCACCACGTTCAAGTGCACGCAAAAACGAAGCGTTATCTAAAGATGGATCCAGTTCCTTCATTAACGCCGCAATCGCAGCAACATGCGGCGCCGCGAAAGATGTGCCGATCGACAACTCATACCGATCTAATCTACTTGGCGTGATGACGTCATCATCCACCCCATCAAAGTAAATCGAATTAATGTCTGTACCACCGGGAGCCATGACATCAACGTTGTCACCGAAGTTAGAAAATAATGATCTAAATCCCGTGTGATTGACGGAACCAACACCAAAAACCTCCGGGTAGTAAGCTGGGTAAAAAGGGAGATCAGATTGTTCATTGCCTGCGGCTGCAACAATAATCACACCTGTCGCTGCCGCATCACGTATCGCATCCTCAATGACAAAACTATTGATGTTAAGACCAAGCGATAAATTGATGATGTCAGCAGGATCATCAAGCTGACGACCATCTGTTGTGCGCAAACCCGCTGCGTATCGAATACCATCAGCAATATCAAACGCAGATCCTTCTCCCGAACTGCCTAGCACTCGAATAGGAATGATTTTCGCATTAAAGGCGGCACCGGCAATACCTTTAGCATTGTTAGTGTCTGCTGCAATCACACCAGCGACTTCCGCGCCATGAAAGGTTCCAAAAGCGACTTCTGTGGCATCCGCGTCACGACCATCACCATCACCATTCAGTACGTCCGATACAAAGTCATACCCGTCGCTGAACAAGATATTGGATTGAACATCTTCATGACTAGGTGCGACACCCGTATCAATCACAGCTACTCGAACACCCTGCCCCGACGCAAACTGCCATGCTTCAGGAAAAGATAACTGATCTAAATTCCACTGAAACGAACGCAAACTATCATTCACTGATAAGCCTGAGGCAGTCACTAAATAATCCGGTTCCGCATTAGCAACACCGCGCATCCCCTGCAACTGAGAGGCTAGACGCAGCGCTTTAAGCTTAGCTAAATCACTATGAATTCCATCATCAAGCTGCGACACCTCGCCAAATGCATTAACTATATTGACCCTAGCTGATGCGAGCTTGGCATAACCAGCTCGCGATAAACTCTCACCAGCAGCTAACGATCGTGAAGAGCGAAGGTGATAATTAACAGGAGACTGGGCAATAGAGCGTAAAGATACATAGTATTCGGCGTCTTCATCTGCAACAAATTCAACTTGTCTGGCCCAACGTATATCTTCACTAAAAACTGGCGCGCTTTGATTGCTCGATTTGAAGACTTGGAATCTTAAGTAAATAGACTGGTTTGTACCTGTGTCAGCCGGATAAGCCTCAAGCGAGAGTGTTTGTCCATTCAATAATGGCAAGGAATAGAAATCGCTATCATCACGAGCGAAAGAAAGCCCGTTGCTGTATGCGCCATTAGCTGCACTGACATAGCCACCAACAGAGCTAGGGTTGTTTAGTCTCTGCGCTTGGGAAAAGGAATTGTTATTGAGATTGATAGCGAAAGAGCCCGCGACCTGCGTGTCAGAATCTTGCGCCATAGATGATGTGAGTCGAAGGGTGCCTGAAATCGTTCGCGCTTGAGAAGGACCTCCTGCCACTAAACCGCCGTTGATACCTTGCGAGCCGTCAGCCTCAGAGCTACCGCCACCACAAGCAGTCAGAAGCATAGTAGCGAGCACTATGCACCACTCACCGATACGACCCTGTAAAGACCAATCCTTCAAAATCACAATCTAGTTCTACTCAAAAGACGATTGAAACAACATACATGCTGCTCATTATATTTTGAGTCTAGCAGTAGCAAGTAAAATATCTCTGCGGAGCATCGCCAAAACATCATAAATATCGCTCAATTAAGTAAATTTTCGTCAACTACAGTCTTGAGATCCCTTGAACACCATTGCTACTATGCATTGAGGCAAGGGAAAGCCGACCATAACACTATTTCAAGGATGAAATATGACAACGAAAAACACATTTCGTGCAGTTCTGTGCACGTTCATATTCTTAATTTCTGCCAACGCGCATAGCGCAATCATCTTTCAAGATGATTTTTCACGCATCAATAGCGACGATGTTGGGCCTGCATGGCTTACTAACGAAGCGCAAGACAACGATGTTGCAATCTATCTTGAACGACTTCGTTTACGAGACATACCTAGTGCCGGATTCACATTCGCTCAAATCGACATCGACACGCATAAGTACGCAAGCCTTGAATTAAGCTTTGATTGGCAAGTGCTAAGCAGCACTGAAAAGAGCGACACATTGCTAGTAGAACTTATGAATACGGCCGCGAAAAGCATTATCTTTGAAACGACCCTCGAAACTGCAGGAAGTTATAACGCCAGCATTTTATTATCAGATGCTGCCATTACATCTATCCGCTTTGCGCTTGACGTAAATAGCCAAACCGAGACGGTCTATCTCGACAATATTCAACTCGAAGGAATAAAGAACCCGGTGCAAAAACCTATCGCAAAGGTCGATGAATCGTCTTCATTTGGATTATTTCTTCTTGGACTTGCGGGGCTGATCTGCTGCAGATTACGAAACAACAACTTGGTTCAAAATAAAGCGCACAAGTAACGCGAGTGCAATCACAAACGATACGCCAAACAAAATACCAATAATGATGAAATGACTCGCTTTTCCCTTGCTGAAATCGCGTTTGGCATTTTTCGACTTTTGAACACCAAGCATTGCATACAAAACACTTTGCGTCGTCTGCCACAGGGTCATCTCATTCCCTTTGGCATCTGGGTCACTCGATATCTCTTTTTGCTTAGACATATTTAGCACCTATCGATTATCAACAATAAGCGACAAGCTACTGCTTAATCACCAAATGGAGTGCCTCTACCGACAAGGCATCTAAATCCATCGACCCTTTTGGATCATACCATGTCGTCGTCCAACTAATAGCCCCGGTTAATAGGCGTCTTAAGACAAATGTATCACCCTGCACTTTGCCATCTGATTTGGCAGCCTCAAGCGTCTGCATCCAAATGCCTTCATATTCACTGCGTAAGCCAAGAATGTAGTCTTGCTTCTCTTCTGAAAGACTTCGCCATTCATAGACGAGAACAGACATTGCATCGCCAGTTACGCCGTTGATCGCATCTATCTCACACTTGATGAGCGCGAGTAGTTTGCTCTCAATGCTGTCTGCTTCTTCTATACGGCGACGCATTAAATGCGTGTTGTAGATAACAACCTCTTTCATCATCGCTAACAGAATCTCTTCTTTCGATTTGTAGTGATGAAAAATGCTGCCAGATTGAATGCCGACAGCCGCTGCTAAGTCTCTTACCGTCGTACGCTCGTATCCCTTGACACGAAATAGCTTCGCCGCTTTTGCAAGCAATCGTCCTTTAGGCGTTCTAGGGTCTGTCACCTCACCTTGCTCGACAAGATCATCGACTAAATCAAGTTTTTCTTGTTCAACAATAACGGCCACCAGCCACTCCCTAGAAATAAGTATTTACAAAAAACTGATAATAACGAGCTTGCGAACTATTTACAAACCAAGCACTTGCTTGGTAAGGTGCTGACACCAAAAATGAGTAACCCATCTCATCTGCTTTTTTAACTCAGTTTCACGTCGCGAGTAGCGCCGTCTTAGACAGGAAAAAACGCACAATGGCAGAAGCGAAAAAAATAAGAATTGGTTGCGCATCAGCGTTTTGGGGTGACACCGAAACCGCAGCACAGCAACTCGTCGATAAAGGCAACATCGATTACTTGGTTTTTGACTATCTCGCAGAAATCACCATGTCGATTATGGCTGGTCAGAAAATGAAAGATCCGAGCGCTGGCTTTGCACCAGACTTCGTGAAGACGGTCATGGCACCTCTTCTTGAGAAAATCAAAACCCAAGGCATTAAAGTGATCAGTAATGCCGGCGGCGTAAATCCAGCAGCGTGCGTAGAAGCATTAAAAGCGATAGCAGAAAAAGCGGGTATCGAATTAAAGATCGCTATGGTCGATGGAGACAACGTCCTTCCATTAAAGAAAAAGCTCGCTGATCAAGGCGTCGTTGAAATGTTCTCTGGCACACCTATGCCTCCTATGTTCGTAAGTATGAATGCATACTTGGGTGCTCCAGCCATTGCGGCTGCTCTTGCTGAAGATGCTGATATTGTCATTACCGGTCGCGTAGTCGACAGTGCAGTCGTTCTCGGCGCCATGATGCATGAATTTGATTGGTCATGGAGCGATTACGACAAACTCGCTCAAGGCTCTCTAGCTGGACACATTATCGAATGTGGAGCGCACTGTACTGGTGGTAATTTCACTGACTGGGAACTGGTCAAAGATGGGTTTGATGACATGGGCTTCCCTATTGTAGAAATAGATCAAGACGCAGAATTTGTTATCACAAAGCCTGAAAAAACGGGCGGTTTAGTCACAACAGCAACGGTTGCAGAGCAAATCGTTTACGAAATCGGCGACCCAGAAAACTATATCCTTCCTGATGTTGTGTGTGACTTTACACAAGTGAAGCTAGAACAAGCCGCAGACAATCTCGTTCGGGTATCTGGCTCCCTAGGTAAAGCACCAACTGATCAATACAAAGTATCGGCCACCTACCCCGACGGTTTTAAATGTACCGTGACATTTTTACTTGCTGGCATCAATGCAAAAGCAAAAGCACAAGCCGTGGCCGAAGCCATTTTGTCTAAAACCTCACGTATGATCGAAGCAAAAGGCTTAAGACCTTATTCGGAAACCAGTATCGAACTACTCGGTTCTGAAGCCACATACGGCGAGCATGCCAAGGCTGAGATGTGTCGAGAGATTGTTGTGAAGATTTCTGTCGCTAGCCCAGACAAAAAGTCGCTTGTATTGTTTTCAAAAGAAATTGCTCAAGCCGCAACTGGCATGGCTCCGGGTATTACAGGCATTGTCGGAGGTCGCCCTACTGTTTGGCCGAAGATACGCCTCTATTCATGTTTGATTCCCAAGTCGACTGTCGATCTTGCAGTGAAGTTGGATGAGCAAACACTCGCAGTCAACCTGCCTCATGAAGACTTTGAAGCACTTTGCCCGAGCGAAAACTATGTAGGTGACGCACTCGAAACAGCAACACCTCACACCGTTCCGTTAATCAAGCTTGCTTATGCTCGCAGTGGTGACAAAGGCAATCATGCCAATATTGGCGTGATCGCAAGAGAGCCAGATTATATGCCATTTATTAAAGCAGCACTAAGCAGTGACGCTGTCGCGAACTTTATGCGACATACCTTAGATCCTAAAACCGGTAAGGTAACGCGTTGGAATATGCCCGGATTCAGCGCAATGAATTTCCTACTCGAAAACAGTCTTGGCGGAGGCGGTGTCGCAAGTCTGCGCATCGACCCACAAGGTAAAGCCTACGGCCAACAGTTATTAGAGTTCCCAATTCCGGTTTCCCAAGAAATATACGCAAGTTTAGAGAAGTAAATCGATGTCAGGATATCAATCAGTATTAAAAGAAGGCCTGTTTGAAGGCAAAACCATGATCGTGACCGGCGGCGGTAGCGGCATCGGACGTTGCACAGCCCACGAACTTGCGCAGCTTGGAGCTCACGTTGTGCTCATTGGGCGGAAAATTGAAAAGCTCGAAAGCGTAAAAGCAGAAATCCTTGAAGACGGCGGCAGCGCTGAAGCACATGCCTGCGATATTCG
>NZ_LWFI01001486.1:0-1607 GCF_001635735.1 Oleiphilus sp. HI0067 | reverse complement strand
CAAACTCAGTTATCTGGAACGCTGAGCACGAGCGATGTCGATAAGGGCGATACTGCGACGTTTACTCCAGGCACTTTCAAAGGCACCTATGGCACTTTCACGATTGATGCCAACGGTAATTGGACATATACCCTCGATAAAGGTGCAAATGCAACGCAAGCCTTAGCGCAGGGGCAAATCGCAACCGAGAGCTTTGCCGTCGTGGCGACCGATCAGTCCGGTGCGTCGGTATCAAAAGTGATTTCCATGAATTTAGTTGGTACCAATGACGTACCAACTGTCAATGGAATCGCGACGGGCACGACTGTTGAAAATCTTCAATTGAATGCAGTTGGCTTCTTGCAAGCAACGGACGTAGACACAGGCGACAAAATTACCCAATGGCGCGTACTCAACCCCAACGGCACTTATGGCTCGCTTTCTATCGACCAAAATGGCAAGTGGATATATACCCTCGATAACAATGACGCAGATACAAAAGCCTTGAAGGCAGGTCAAACGGGTCAAGAGGCGTTTCAAGTTGTCGCGGTTGATTTAAGCGGCGGCACTTCTCAACCCTTCTCGATTAATGTCGATGTCATCGGAACGCAAAATAGAGCTCCAGGGGGCGGAGGCACTCCTCCGAGTGGCGTAACCACGACGCACCCTACGATTGTCGCGAATGTTATTGAGAATACCAAACCCAAAGATAGTGGCTCATTTTCTGGCGCACCGGGTACTGCCTTAAAAGACCCAGAGTTTAAAGCACCTGATGAAAATTCTAGTCCTACTCGTGTTGGCAATAATGCAGACAATCACATTAAGGGTACTAACAAGCAAGGTTTTATCGACGGACGCGGAGGTAACGACCGGATAGACGGAGGCGATAAGGATGATCGAATTCACGGAGGTGATGGCAACGACCAATTGAAGGGAGGAAAAGGAGATGACGTTTTAAGAGGTGGTAGCGGAAATGATCTGTTAGATGGCGGATCGGCTAATAAAGGCGATACCGCTGAGTTTACTGGAAGTCGAAGTGAGTATCGTATTGTCGATTTGGGCAATGGTCAGTTTCGAGTTATCGATACCATACCTGGGCGTGACGGCACAGATACCGTTAAGAACATCGAATTTTTTAGTTTTGCAAATGGCACCTATACAGATAGCAATGTTCAGTCTGGTTCGCCAATTCCTTCAACCGTTGGAAGCTATCAATCTGTCTCTGCGCATCCTGTTGTAGGCGGTGCATATGGTGCCCTGACCGTTGCTGCCAACACTGGAAAATGGACCTATACGCTCAATAATTCTCCGCAAACCGAAGCGCTCGCTGAAGGTCAACAAGTTACTGAAACGTGGAAGATTGTCATGATCGATGCCAACGGTCATCGGCATGAGCAGACCGTTAACGTCGACATTCAAGGTACCAACGATGCGCCAACCATTATTGGGCAAGACTCGGGACGATTGGTTGAGGGCTCATTAACCCAATCGAGTGGCTCACTTGCTGCGCTTGATCCAGATGCAGGGGATACCCATACATGGTCTTTGAATGGCGGTGGGCAAGGCAACTTCGGCACACTGACCTTGAACCCTAATACCGGACAATGGGAGTACAAACTCGACAGTAA
>NZ_LWFI01001485.1:0-878 GCF_001635735.1 Oleiphilus sp. HI0067 | reverse complement strand
CGGCAACGCGTCGTCCTTTAACGAGTGAGCCAACTTCGCCTACAACATCCATTAACTCTAACGCTGCGGGCTCTTCTAGGAGAGGCCATAGTGTTGATGTTGTGGCTATCGGTACATCTACCGGTGGTCCGGTCGCTTTGCAAAAAGTGGTCACTAAATTACCTCAAAATTTTCCGGTACCTATTTTGCTTGTTCAGCATATGCCGGCAACATTTACCCCTGCTTTTGCTGAGCGCTTGGATGGATTAAGCCAAGTGAAAGTAAAGCAAGCTGTGGATGGCGATACTCTAGAAGCGGGTACAGCTTATTTGGCGCCAGGGGGCAAGCAAATGATTGTTGGTCAAAGAGCAGGTCGTAAGGTTATATCTGTGCTTGATGGCGATGAGAGGCTGACGTACAAACCATCAGTTGATTTGAGCTTTGGTTCAGTGGCGAAGACATTTCCTGGTAAAGCTTTAGGGATTGTTCTGACAGGCATGGGTTCAGACGGTAAAGAAGGGTGTCGACTAATGAAGTCTGGCGGCTCGACTGTATGGACTCAAACAGAAGACTCTTGCGTTGTATACGGAATGCCGATGGTGGTTGATAAAGCTGGTTACAGTGATCGGTCGCTTGATATTAACGAAATCGGTGAGCAAATAATAAATAGGTTAAGCTAATGGATTACCTGAGTGTCGTAGGGCTATTACTAGCTTTTGTTGCGATCTTTGGCGGTAACGCAATTGAAGGCGGCACGTTCGACTCTCTGATTAATGGTCCAGCGGCTTTAATCGTTATCGGTGGCACGCTTGCCGCTATTCTCGTCCAAACTCCTACACATACCTTGAAGCGCAGCGCTTCGGCTTTACAGTGGGTGTTTTTTCCTCCTCATGTATCAA
>NZ_LWFI01001484.1:0-1218 GCF_001635735.1 Oleiphilus sp. HI0067 | reverse complement strand
TGCATTTTCGATTGCTTGTTCTTCACTAATGTGAGTTGACTCTTCTACAGCATAAGTTAAAGCTCCTAAAACGCTAGCGGCAACAAAAACGATACTGCCTAAAATTTTATTCTGCATCGATAGCTCCTGACCTGTTATAAGTTATTGATTAAAATTAGAACTGTCCAATCCCCGAACTTTTACCTACCCCGACTAAGGGAGCCTTGATCTCAGCTTAGCTTCCATTACCAATCTGATCACTAAATTAAAACCTACTAAACCGAATGTGAATGAAATGTGCACGAGCGCTCTAAGTCTGATCAGCAACGAACGTATTTGTTCACTCTTTGTTCATATTTAGAAAGTTACTATGATTCCATTGTTCAATCAATGAGGCTTAAAAATGAAATGTTTTTTACCCTCTACAGTACTATTTTGCTGTTCATCAGTGGTGGTACTAAACCTTGCCAATGCCAACGAAGTTGACTTACGGTCAACTCCATTTAGTAATTATCTGCAAGAAAGCTTTGATGATTATTTAAAAGAATGAACAGCGTTTCAAATAGTGATTTGCCATAAGGGAATCTTGGTGATTGTCCTGCTTCAACCACTTTAATGATGTGCATAGACAGAACGGTTAAGCCGATATTCATCGCTGAATAAACGGCATCAAATAGGATCATGCCAGAGCCGCTGACGATGCCTAATACCAATCCAAAAACGGCAAAGAATGTTGATGCAAATACTGAGAGTAAGAGAAGTCTTTGTTCGCTCATGATGAAAAGTACTCGCTCAAAAACTCTGGAATGATGTGCGTTTTAAAATGCTCATAATATGCTGATTCGAATTGTGCTTGATTCCAGGTCCTGCCGAATGTGATCTCTGAAGAGCCAGCTTCATAGCATTCTACGTCAATGATGCTGTTGCTATTCTTGCAGATAGCGGTGACAGATTTACGAGCATAGATACCTTGATCAACGCACTCGTAAGCGTCTAATAAATTTAAGGTTTCTGGGTCAACGTTGTATAAAATTTTTCCGGTTACGGAAGCGTTTTTATCGGGTACGATAATTGGAGAAGACCCAAAACCTTCTTTTAATAAAATGCAGCGGCGATAACCATGTAATGTAGCTGGCGTCATTTGCCATTCCTTCTTGGTTAACTGCGCGAGAAGTTCGGGATACATTAATGTGCCGTATGCAAAAATATTCATGGTCTTCAATGCTTAAGGGTTGTAGT
>NZ_LWFI01001483.1:0-883 GCF_001635735.1 Oleiphilus sp. HI0067 | reverse complement strand
AATGGTTTTAGTTACGACTGCGTCAGTATTGTTTCTAAACTTGCTATTAGGCTTTAAGGAAGTAGAGCCACACGAGCAAGGATTAGTGTATTACGGGTTTGATAATTCTAATGACAAACCAGAAAAGTTCTTTTTTGAAGAAGTTGAACCATATTCTGAAATTAAGTTTCGAAATATTGTTCGACAAGCATACGACTACAGCTGTGGTTCGGCCGCATTAACCACAATTCTACAACATTATCTCGGGCGTAATTTCCAAGAACGTCAGGTGATGGAAGGACTGCTTCACTACGGGGAGAATGAAAGAATCGTAGAGCGTCGCGGTTTTTCGATGCTTGATATGAAGCGACTTGTTACAGCATTGGGGTTTCCTGCAGGTGGTTTTCGGGCTGAAATGCAAGACTTAATTGATTTGGACCATCCGGCAATTGTCCCTATTCAATACTCCGGATTTAAGCATTTCGTGGTGGTTAAAACGGTTAAGGATGATCGTGTGTTTATCGCTGATCCATCTAAAGGCAACTTAACTTTCACGATTGATCGATTTAAAGAAGCTTGGGACCAAAACGTATTGTTTGTTGTGTTTCCAGGTGACACTAAGCCAGTTGATGGATTGGAATTGAGAGAAGAAGATTTGCGGTTTATTGATGAGCAAACGCTCTCTTTGCAAGCATTCCAAGAATATCCAGATTATTTCGATATGCGCCAGTGGAGAGTGCAGAACGAAATTGAACGTTTAAAGAATAACTCTCCAGAAGATATTGCGAATGGAGCGCCTACAGTCGAGAACACGACTAAGACGCTACATTACCGTAGAAACTAATATAAAGCGAACGAAGCGAGTATTAACAAGGATTTTCCCATGGCTGTATGGTTACGGCTG
>NZ_LWFI01001482.1:0-1031 GCF_001635735.1 Oleiphilus sp. HI0067 | reverse complement strand
TCAGTCGTACTAGAAGGTAAAGTTGAGAAAACAGAGAATGGTTGGGCATTCAAACTCCGCGGCCGAGACCGCGAAGGACACATAGCACAGAGCGTTTTCATGCGAGAAAAGGCTTTAACTACATCAATGAGCATGAATCTGGAGTTAGAAGAAAATAAACTGGCCTACGATTTGGATATGGATCTAGAAATCTACGGTCGAAGCTTTGATCACTTAGACCATGCAGAGCTAACTAAACAGAGCGATACATAATAAAAAGCCAAGACACTGTCTTGGCTTTTTCATCTAATGGACAAGCTTAACGTAATAGCTTTGCATCCAAACTAAACTTCCCCGCTCCCTGCGCAGCAAGCACTAGAAAGCCTCCTGCCATCGCGATATTTTTGTAGAACAAGATGAATTGCATCTGATCTTCTAAATTTCCGTGAAACATAAATCCGCTTACAACACAGAAAATTGCTAACGAGATAGCGACTAAACGCGTTTGAAATCCAATTATCAGGGCAATCGCTGCACCAATTTCAAATGCTATGACTAATGGCAGCAAGGCTTCAGATAAGCCTACTGATGCCATGTACTGAGCAGTGCCTGAAAAATTTTGAACCTTACTAATACCCGCCAATAAAAATATAGCAGCTAAACCAACTCGACCAACAATGTCGAATATCGATTGTAAGTTTGGCCCTGTTAACGCCTGATCAACTGATGTTAATAGTTTTGTTGCACTCATGATTCCATCTCCTAAATTGAATTATCTTTCAGAACGGAGACAAGTTTATTAAGCAGTTCACTAAGGTTTAACACCATATTTTTAAGGCTTTACTTCAAATTATTTGAACGATAGCAGCACTTTCCTAAGCGCTCCTCATTGCCAAGCATGAATTACTTCAAGTTTTAGAAGCTTATTCGCAATCCATCACTCGCTTGGACTTGTAAAAATGCCTTAATAATTGCACTCTACGCTTACGTTGCGCAATTTCTGCACAACCCGGTTCGCAGTCTGGAAAACTCCAAGGAAACGGAGAAAACCG
>NZ_LWFI01001481.1:0-1197 GCF_001635735.1 Oleiphilus sp. HI0067 | reverse complement strand
TTGCCGATACTGTTACTTGCATTTGGCGAACAGGCTATCGCAGCAGCTGTGATTTTATTTTTGATTGAAAATACACTGCATTTTTCTTTGGGAATGCGGATGTTAAGAACAGAATCATCTTTATTATCGTTACTGAAAATCCCGATCTTGCAAGCAACGCTCGTGGGTGTTGTGGTCGCTTATTTAGATTTTTCTGTGCCGCAACCAGTAGCTATTGGCGTTGAAATGCTAGGTCAGATATCCATCCCGCTAATGCTGTTATCGCTAGGTGCGCGAATGGCCCAAACGCAACTTTCTGATATCCGTCTCGGGCTCGTTTCAGCAATCTGGGCACCACTTTCTGGCTTATTGAGTTTGGCATTGGTGCTCGCAATGGTTTTGCCTTTCACAGGTTTATCGAAAGATCTCATTGCGATGCTTGTGATCTTTGCCGCTTTGCCTCCAGCAGTACTGAATTTTTTGATCGCAGAGCAGTTGAATCAAGAGCCTGATCGTGTTGCATCTATCGTGTTGTTAGGAAATCTATCGGCGCTTATTACTCTCCCGATCGTGTTCACTTTTGTCCTTTAATGAATCTAATTACGCTTTTTAGCGTGACGGTTTTAACCACATGCCTTGTTTTGGTTTTACAGTGGAGCCATCAGATTGTATGAATCGGAAGGGCACAGATTTCATCGTACCTTGGTCGTTGTATTGAATCACAAAGTGTAAATGTGGGCCGGTCGAAAAACCTGAGTTACCAGAGCGACCAAGCAAATCGCCAGCTTTGACTTTATCTCCTACTGCGACATCTATCTTGCCCATTAATAAGTGGCCGTAAATGGCATAGGTGCCATCTTCATGAAGTACTTGCACGTAATTAGCTTTGTCTAGAAAAAAGCCGCTATTGGTCCCTGCGTAGGAATAGTTGTTTTTAATGCTGATTACGATGCCATCGCGCGCAGCGCTAATTGGTGTTGCAATGGGCATGGCGATATCCACAGCATGTATTTGAGGTTCCTGTGCATGGCTGAAGCGCCCGTTGAAACCTTGAGAAACCTCTAAAAGGCGGTGGCCTTTGAACGGAACAAGGTAAGTTGCAGTGGCGTCTGGTCTTGTATGTGGATCTCCGAGTATGCACCAGAATTCTATCTCGTTTGTACGCATGTGAGTGCGATCAGTTTGCAAGATAACTGTGTTTGAGAATGCTTGAACAAG
>NZ_LWFI01001480.1:0-1054 GCF_001635735.1 Oleiphilus sp. HI0067 | reverse complement strand
ACCTTGTTATAGGAGGAACTATGTCCGAAATAAAACAATTAGAGGCGGACTATTTGATCATCGGTGCTGGTGCGATGGGATTGGCATTTGCTGATGAATTGCTCAAACACGACAAACAAGCAAGCATCGTGTTTGCAGAGCGTCGCGGCATGTCGGGCGGGCATTGGGTTGATGCCTATGATCACGTTAAGCTTCATCAGCCAGCAATAGCTTACGGGGTGAACTCACTTGAGTTAAGTGAATCGAAAACAGACCTTTCTAGTCGCCCTCAAATCATTCATTACTTTGAACGTATTTCTAAAAACTTAGTAAGTACTGGGCGTGCACGCTTTTTATTCAAATGTGATTTTGTGGGTGAGCAGCCACTCGACAAGGGAGCAATCGCGACGGTTGCTTCCAACATAGACGAAGGCGTGTCGTATCGAATCCACGTAAAGCGCAAGATTGTCGATAGCGGTTATATGCGTGTCGAAGTACCTGCGACGCATCCACCACGTTATAAAGTGGATGGGGACGTTCAGTTAGTCGCACCCAATGCGCTGACTAAACTCGAACGCTCTTTTTCTAAATATGTGGTGGTTGGTGCCGGTAAAACTGGGATCGATGCCATTTTATATCTTCTTGATAACGGTGTGATCCCAGAACGCATTCAATGGGTAATCTCGAATGACATGTGGATGTGGCCGCGTGAGATGGCCGCCCCGAATACAGTGGGCGACATGCTGTCGGGGCAATTACAGGGCCTAATTGATAATGCTGAAATTGATGATGCGTTTTTGCAAATGGAACGCGAAGGCATTGTATTCCGCCTCGATAAAAATGTGCAGCCGACCAAGTGGCGATGCGCTACGGTAAGCATGCCAGAGCTAGAACAGCTTAAATCAATCAAACAGGTGTTGCGCAAGGGCCGCGTTGCCCGTGTATCAACCACGCATTTGCATTTTGAGTCCGGCGAGGAACAGGCACTCTCGCGCAACGCTTTGATTGTGAATTGCAGTGCTAATGGTCTCGCTAAACGACGTGCGAAATCGATTTTTGCGGATGGTCATATTAC
>NZ_LWFI01001479.1:0-722 GCF_001635735.1 Oleiphilus sp. HI0067 | reverse complement strand
AAGCAAAATAACGTTCGCCATCCTTTGGTGGTCGAATCTTTCCAGAAATCGTATCACCCGTTCGAAGATTGAAACGACGAATTTGACTCGGCGAAACATAAATATCGTCTGGGCCTGCTAGGTATGAACCCTCAGCAGAACGCAAGAAGCCGAAGCCATCTTGAAGAATTTCAAGTACACCATCTCCAAAAATGTCTTCACCGCTTTTCGCGTGACGTTTTAGGATTGTGAAGATTACATCTTGCTTACGAGAGCGTGCTAGGTTGTCTAGCCCCATCTCTGAAGCGATTTCTAATAATTCAGGAACAGATTTTTTCTTAAGTTCGGTAAGATTCATAGCAATTGTCATGGGAACACAGAGTTGTGTTTTTCGAAGGATTTAGGAAATTTCAGGGAAACGCGCTGCGAGCGCAATTAGTCATTGAGCCTTGCTAGTTACGGCTGCAAACTTAAGATAGATCAATTCTTTTACAATAGCTAGTTTTATTGCGCAAAAATATGCTTCACAAGCTAAAGTTTTTGATCAAAATACACTTGATGCAAGCAAACCAACTTATAAGGCCAAAAAAATCGGTATGAGTGCCAGTAAACTGCTCCCTCTTGAAGACGCTATCGAACAATTATCCTCTCGTGTTCAAACCTGCTCATTAGAAGAAACGACGCCCATTGAGCAAGCGCTAAATAGAGTATCCGCAAGCGATGTAAATGCGCGCATTTCCCAA
>NZ_LWFI01001478.1:0-907 GCF_001635735.1 Oleiphilus sp. HI0067 | reverse complement strand
ATTCGAGGGCAAGGTAGTCGATATCGACACAAAAGGCGGAATTGCTAAAGTCTTTTTGAAGAATCAATCTAGTGCAGCATCAACATGTGTGTACTTGAACGATAAGACTTTAGAGGCTAGCCAAAATATTAGGCTCAGAGTCGCGGCAAAAGATGTGAGCATTAGCTTGAGACATAACAAAGAACAAAGTATTCAAAATATTATCCCAGCAACGATCAGACATATCGACACCACAATTGACTCCTCGTCAGTATTGGTAACACTTGATATCAATGACCAAACTTTGCATGCGCTGATCACAGCTTTATCTCTCAAGAAACTACAGTTAAAAAAAGGTCAGTCGGTATGGGCGCAAGTCAAAGCGCTCTCAGTGTATGACTAAGCGACTAGTTGCACTTTCAATTTGTGTTGACTAGCGTTAGTGCAATTTCACTCACTCAGAGGCATCACGATGGCAATCACTGAAGCACAGAAAAAAATCTGTACAAGAAAGTTTTGCAAAAGTAGAACCCATTGCTGACGCAGCAGCCGAAATATTTTACGGCAAGCTTTTTCAATATGACCATAGCCTTCAGCCGCTTTTTAAAGGCGATATGACGGAGCAAGGTAAAAAGCTAATGTCGACATTGAAGATTGCCGTAAAATCACTCGACGACCTAGATGCCTTAGTTCCAGTGCTCGAAAACTTAGCCATAAAGCATATTGAATACGGGGTAAAAATAGATGATTACACCCCTGTCGGAAATGCCTTAATCAATACTCTAGCGGAAGGTTTGGGTGACGATTTTAGTCCAGAATGTAAAGCCGCCTGGGTTGAAGTGTAAAAAACAATTGCTCTTGTCATGCGCACCAAAGCTTACCCAGACTTTGATGCAGAATCCTACAAAAATACTAAAACCTATCAGCA
>NZ_LWFI01001477.1:0-519 GCF_001635735.1 Oleiphilus sp. HI0067 | reverse complement strand
CTATCAGTGCTGGATCGTAACGTACAAACACGCCAGCCCAATCACTTACGTTTAGATTATAACGATCACATTCAACTGACCTTCCGAGACCAACTCGGTGCGCTACGCCGCGTGATTATTCCAGCGCAAGGTGAAGGTGACCTTGCAAGTTATTTTACCAACCTCGAATGGAAGTACGGTATTGATGCCAAACACCCTGTTTCAGGTGAATACATTCCAAGCCACAAAACCGGTATTCAAGGCTATTGGCGCGAGACCTATTGGGGCTATAACCTTGAATTGCGCATCAACAAAAATGACTTAGATGGCCAAGATGCACGATTACATTTAGCCGTCGTAGACATTGACGACAATCCTGCTTTTGGACCTAGCGCCATTGTCGCGAGTTTACCCAAACAGATGGAGGACAAACTCAATCCTTTAGGCCTTCATGCAAGAGAATTACAACGTGTAATCGACCAGCTGCAGACCACTTATTCGCGACTATGGATTTACGACAAGCAAGGGCGCGAATGGGCC
>NZ_LWFI01001476.1:0-28149 GCF_001635735.1 Oleiphilus sp. HI0067 | reverse complement strand
TCTTCATATGCTGATTTAACACACATTCAATCGTTGATGGAGCATCCTGATTTTGATTTCTTGAATCCAAATAAACTGCGTTCGGTTGTAGGTGTTTTTGCAAATCAGAATTTAGAGAATTTCCATAAGTTAGATGGTTCAGCTTATGCCTTCTTGGCAGACCAAATCATAAAGTTGGACGATCTAAATCCTCAAATCGCCTCGCGATTAGCCACGCCGTTGACGCGTTGGAAAAAATATAATCCTGCACGCCAAGCATTGTTACGAAGTCAGTTAACGCGAATTCAAGGCAAGTCGAATCTTTCTAAAGATCTTAGAGAGGTGGTTGATAAGAGTCTCGTATCATAAACGCATATCTCATTTTTAACGGAAAGCATGCATGGCATGCTTTCCGTATTTGCTCAAATCTTACGTTAAAACATAGGCTTAAGCCTTCCTCTTGAAATAATTTATAACAAAAATTCGTTAGACAGAGACGAAATTTCTGCTAAAAGTTAATTAGATATAGTTATAAAACTGCATTGGCTTTTCAGATCCTTTTCTTGTGGATCAGCCTTGTTTTAATAAAGGAAATCTCATGACAATAAGAACATTGCTTTTAGGCTCGGTGCTTGCTTGCGGTACGTTTGCTGCGAGTGTTGATGCGAAAGTATCGCAAGCTGAGGCCGATAAACTGGGCAAGTCCCTTACGCCGTTTGGCTCTATAATGGAAGGCAATGAAGCGGGTACGATACCTGCTTGGAATGGTGGTCTAAAGACGCCGCCGGCTGGATATGAAGGGGCAGGGCACCATCATGTAGATCCTTTTCCCGATGACAAAATTAAATTCAGCATTGATAAAAGCAACTATCCAGGCTTTGAGAAATATATGACTCCAGGGCAATACGCCTTGATGGAAGCTTATCCAAATAGCTTTTCAATGGATGTTTACCCAACTCGACGCACACATGCTATGCCGGATTGGGTAAATCAAAATACGAAAGAAAATGCGACGACCGCTACCTTGTCAAAGGGCGGTGTGGGAATTAATGACGCATACGGTGGCATCCCATTTCCAATACTTCATGGCAGCAATCAAGACAAAGCTTTGCAAGCGATCTGGAACCATTTAACACGTTGGCGCGGTATTTTTCTTGAAGGTCGCTACACAGAGGTTGCCGTTCAAAGAGATGGCCGATTCACGCCTATAACCAAGCAACAAGAGGTTTTCTTTAACTTCCATAACCCAGAGGGAAGCTTTAAAGAAATGGATAACATCTTGTTCTATTTCTTAACCTTTAACAAAGCGCCTGCGCGACTTGCTGGTGGTGCTTTGCTTGTTCACGAAACATTAGACCAGTCTGAAGATGCACGCCAAGCATGGGATTACAATGCTGGACAGCGCCGTGTGCGTCGTGCTCCAAACTTAGCTTACGATTCTCCGATTGCTTCATCGGATAATACTCGTACCGCTGACGACACAGATATGTATAATGGCGCGCCTGATCGCTATGATTGGGAATATAAAGGCGTTCAGGAAATCTTTATTCCGTACAATAACTATAAGATTGGGCGTGAGGGTGTTAAATACGATGACTTAGTTATGCCTGGGCACTTGAACCCAGAGTATGTGCGCTGGGAATTACACCGAGTGCATGTCGTAGAAGCAAACCTCAAAAAAGGAGCTCGCCACATATACAAGAAGCGAGTGTTTTATATAGATGAAGACTCTTGGAGTATTGCTTTGGTTGATCAGTATGACAACCGTGGTGAGCTTTGGAGAGTAAGCGCTGCAATGCTGAAAAACTATTACGAATTGCCGGGCACTTGGACTACCTCGGATGTTTTTCATGACTTGCAGTCGCGTCGATATAGTGTCAATGGATTGTACTCTGAAGAACGACAGGCCCCTTTGTTTGAAAGCAAGGTTCCTGGTAAACGTTATTTTAAGCCGCAGTCTTTGCGTCGCCGAGCACGATAACCATCTTATAGTTACATGACGCTCCATTAAATGGGGCGTTTGAACGTTTTAAGGATAATAGATGAATTCTATTTTTCATCGCTGTTTTGGTCTTCTAGGGGGACGAAAGCTAGCGCAAGCATTTATAGGGGCGAGTGTTGTAGGTAGCTCGTTTTCGCTTCAAGCAACGGATGTATTAAATACTCCTTCCTACCCTTCTGAATTAGCCTCTGAATATTTATTGGTTGATATTGAAAATCTTGGTCAGCGTTTAGTTGCTGTTGGCGCGCGAGGCCACATTATTCATTCTGATTCGCGAGGATCTTCTTGGCAGCAAGCGGATGTTCCTGTATCTGTTTTACTCACTGCTGTTGATTTTGTCTCGTCGGATAAAGGGTGGGCAGTTGGTCATGGCGGAGTCATTCTGCATTCAAATGACGGTGGTTTAAGCTGGGTGAAACAGTTTGATGGTAACCAAGCTAATCAATCCATCATAGAGCAAGCCGAAGCTTACATCGCTGAGTTAGAGTTTGAATTAGATGAAAGTGGTGGCTCAGACGAAGATCTCGAGTATGAACTTGAAGATGCTCAATATGCGCTCGAGGATGCTGAACTTGATGCTGAAATTGGTGCGTCAAAGCCTTTCTTAGATGTTGCATTTTTGACTGACACGCATGGTTTTGCAGTGGGTGCTTATGGGTTTTTGTTCGAAACGACAGATGGTGGTCGCACATGGGAAAATGCCGGCGACCGTCTGGATAACTTAGATCGTTTTCATTTGAACGCGATTAAGGTTCTTGAAGGTGGCAATTTGATCATTGCAGGTGAAGCGGGTGTGTTGTTTACCTCAAGTGATAAAGGTCAATCTTGGGATACGGTAAATAGTCCGTATGAAGGTTCGTTTTTCGGTGTTTTGCCTCTCAAGGATAAAAACAGCGCCTTGGTATTTGGTCTCCGTGGAAACTTGTTTAAGACCGTCAATGCTGGTCGCTCGTGGTCAAAAGTTGATTCGGGCACAGAAAGTTCACTGATGGGCGGTGCGTTAGATGGTAATAAGCAAATTAGCATTACTGGTAATGCAGGGACTGTGATAGTCAGCAATGATGGCGGTGAAACATTCTCTTCGTATTCCCGCGCAGATCGTTTAGGTCATACTGCGATGGTTTACATTACTCGTGATCGTTTGGCGCTCGTGGGTGAGTCTGGCGTGGAGTTAGTTAGTCCATCAGGCAAGAATCTTTAGACAATTTTTACTAGTGATAGTGTAAGAGGATTTACGAATGGCAAATGCCGATCAAAGTTCTGCGGGAACGAACAATAGTGTTGGTTCCGGTACGGTCGCGGAGCGCTTAATATTTAAAAATCGCCCAGTGATTCTGGGGATTTTTCTTCTAATAACCGCTTTTTTAGGCTTTAACGCAGCCCAAATAAAACCCGATGCATCTTTTGAGCGATTGATTCCGTTAGAGCATGAGTTTGTTCAAAATATGATGGACAACCGTTCTGATTTGGAGAATTTAGGAAACTTTATTCGTATTGCTGTAGCAGCGAAAGATGGAGATATTTTTAACAAAGCGTACATGGAGACGCTTAGTGAATTGACTGATGAGGTGTTTTATCTCTCGGGTGTTGACCGATCATCTTTGAAGTCTCTTTGGACGCCAAACGTGCGTTGGGTCGAAGTAACCGAAGATGGTTTTCAGGGTGGCCCTGTTATTCCTAACGGTTATGATGGTTCTCAAGCATCATTGGATCAGTTGCGTGCCAATATATTGAAGTCTGGTCAAGTTGGTAGTTTAGTTGCCGATGACTTCAAATCGACCATTATTTATGCGCCGTTATTTGAAATTAACCCAGAAACTCAAGAGCCTCTCGATTACCAAGCGTTCTCTAAAGAGCTTGAGGAAAAGGTTCGCGAGAAATACCAAGCATCTAATCCAAATATTTCGATTCATATTGTAGGCTTTGCGAAAAAAGTCGGTGACTTGATTGACGGTATTGGTGCGATCGCGACGTTCGCGCTTGTTACTATCGGTTTAACACTTAGCTTCTTGTATATCTATTCTCGCTGTCCAATCGCGACAGTGATTCCAATTGTGACTTCTATTGTCGCTGTTATTTGGCAGCTCGGTTTATTGCGTTTGTTTGGTTATGGGCTCGACCCGTATTCGGTGCTAATTCCATTCCTGGTATTTGCGATTGGTATTAGCCACGGTGTTCAAATTGTAAATCAGATTGCTGTTCAGCAAGCCTCGGGCCTAAATGCGCTTATGAGTGCACGCATGGCATTTCGTAACTTAGTGCGTCCGGGCATTTTGGCTTTAGTGAGTGATGCGATTGGTTTCTTAACGTTGTTCTTCATTGAGATTGAAGTTATTCGTGACCTAGCTGTTGCCGCAGGTCTAGGTGTCGCTGTGATCATTGTGACGAACCTTATTTTGCACCCAGTGATGATGTCTTATACCGGTTTGAGTAAAGGCGGACTGAAGCATGCGAAGAAGGTTGAAATGAGTGATCATAAACCATGGCGTGTGCTTTCATTTATGTCTCATCAGAGTATTGCACCTATCTCTATTATGATTGCGATCCTAGGCTGTGTAATTGGTCTGTACTATCAAAAAGATCTAAAAATTGGTGACTTAGATCGTGGTGCTCCGGAGCTAAGGCCAGACTCCAGATACAACCTAGATAATGAATTTATTATTGATAACTACAGTACCAGTGCTGATATTCTTGTTGTGATGGTGAAAACTCCGCCAGAGCAATGTGCTTCGTATGAGTTATTGGACGTAATGGATCGCATGCAATGGCGTCTAGAGAATGTTGAAGGTGTGCAATCTACAGCGTCGCTCGTAACGGTCTCTAAGCTTGTTACTAAAGCATTGAACGAAGGTAGTTTTAAGTGGTTCGAATTATCGCGTAATCAGTCGATTATCAATTCATCTATTCAACGAGCGCCATCGGGCTTGATGAATACGGACTGTAGTATGACGCCAATGATCGTGTATCTCGATGACCATAAGGCTGAGACACTTGATCGTGTGATACAAGAGATGCAGGTCTTAATTGAAGAGTACCCGAGCGAAAACTATGAGTTCCTGCTCGCGGCAGGTAATGCCGGTGTTGAAGCCGCAACTAATCAGGTGATTGAAAAAGCGAAAACTGTGATGCTGCTTTCTGTTTATGCAGTGGTCAGTTTCTTGTGTTTGATTACCTTCCGTTCGATTGCGGCAGTAGTGTGTATCATCACTCCTCTAGCCTTAACGTCAGTTCTGTGTGAGGCGCTAATGGCGCAATTAGGCATTGGTGTGAAGGTGGCAACTTTGCCAGTTATTGCGCTTGGTGTGGGTATTGGTGTCGATTATGGGATCTATATTTACAGCCAGCTAGAGACTAAGTTGAAAGAAGGCTTGGTTTTGCAGGAGGCTTATTTCCAAACACTTCGTACGACAGGTAAAGCAGTAAGCTTCACTGGTGTTACTTTGGGTATTGGTGTTTGTACCTGGATCTTCTCTCCGATTAAGTTCCAAGCAGATATGGGAATCTTGTTGTTCTTTATGTTCTTGTGGAACATGATCGGTTCAATGTGGTTGCTTCCAGCGCTTGCGCGTTTCTTGGTGAAAACCAAGAAAACGGCATAAATTCTTGAGTACAGTGTTCGATCTAGATATCGGGCGTTGTTCTCACAAATTATTAAATATGGCCGACTTTTATAGTCGGCTGTTTCATTTTGGAGCGAATCGTATAAAATCCGCTCTCTTTTATTTTTTATACCATCATGTGACCCATTGTAGGGGCCACCACTGAAGCGAGGTTGATGTGCCAGTAATTACTCTTCCCGACGGTTCTAGCCGTTCTTTTGATAAAGCAGTCTCCATTTTAGAAGTTGCGCAGGATATTGGTCCTGGTTTAGCTAAAGCGACCATTGCAGGCCGTGTTAATGGCGAATTAAAAGACGCTTGTGATCTCATCGAAGGCGATGCAGAGCTTAGTATTATTACCGGTCGAGATGATGAAGGCGTTGAGATTATTCGTCATTCTTGTGCGCATTTATTAGGTCATGCGATCAAGCAATTGTGGCCTAACACGAAAATGGCAATCGGTCCTGTTATCGAAAATGGTTTCTATTACGACATCGATCTTGAGCACAAGTTAACGGACGAAGATGTCGAAAAACTCGAGAAGCGTATGCTCGAGCTTGCTAAAACGGATTATGACGTTGTTAAGAAAGTGGCAACTTGGCAAGAAGCTGTTGATACCTTCAAAGAACGTGGTGAGACATATAAGTTAGAGATTCTGGAACGTGATATTCCGAAAGATGCGACGCCGGGTCTTTATCACCACGAAGAATATATTGATATGTGTCGTGGGCCGCATGTACCGAACATGAAATTCTGCCATCACTTTAAGTTGATGCGAGTTTCAGGTGCCTACTGGCGCGGTGATTCTGACAACAAAATGCTGCAACGTATTTACGGAACAGCATTCGCGGATAAAAAACAGCTTAAGCAGCATTTAAATCGTTTAGTTGAAGCAGAGAAGCGTGACCATCGTAAGATCGGTAAGAAACTTGATTTGTTCCATATGCAGGACGAAGCGCCTGGATCAGTTTTTTGGCACCCGAAAGGTTGGAAGCTCTTTAATAGCCTTATTGGCTACATGCGTGTGCGTCAAGAGCGTGCCGGTTATATTGAAGTAAATACCCCAGACGTTATGGATCGGAGCCTTTGGGAGACTTCAGGTCACTGGTTTAATTATCGAGAAAACATGTTTACGACTGATACTGAAGATGGTCGTAATTTCGCACTTAAGCCAATGAACTGCCCTGGCTCAGTGCTGATGTTCTCACAAGGTCTCAAGAGCTATAAAGACTTACCTTTGCGCATGGCAGAATTCGGCAAGGTGCATCGCTATGAGCCTTCAGGTTCTTTGCATGGCTTAATGCGCGTTCGCCACTTTACGCAAGATGATGCGCACATCTACTGTACTGAACAGCAGATGGAACAAGAGTGTATTGATGTTGTAGCTCTTGTTTTGGATATCTATAAAGACTTCGGATTTGATGATGTAGTAATCAAATTGTCTACTCGACCAGAAAAGCGTATTGGTAGTGATGAGGTATGGGACAAGTTGGAGGGCGCTTTAAGTAACGCTCTTGAGGCTATGGACTTGGATTATGTTTTGTACCCGGGTGAAGGAGCTTTCTACGGCCCGAAGCTTGAATTTGTGCTAAGAGATGCGATTGGTCGAGATTGGCAGTGCGGTACCTTACAGGTCGATATGAACTTGCCTGAGCGCTTTGATATTTCTTATGTCGATGAAGAGGGTGAGCGTGGCAAACGGCCGGTGATGTTGCACCGAGCTTTGTTCGGCTCTTTAGAACGTTTTATTGGTATATTGATTGAGCATTACGAAGGTGCGATGCCGTTTTGGTTAGCTCCAGAGCAGGCTGTAATCTTAAATATTACCGATAAACAGTCAGAATATTGTGAAATATTGCGAGAAAAGCTATATACACAGGGCTTTAGGGCTCACTTGGACTTGAGAAACGAGAAAATCGGCTTTAAAATCCGCGAGCACACAATTGCCAAGGTTCCTTATTTGCTTGTTGTGGGTGATAAGGAAATGGAAAGTGGGACCGTGGCTGTCCGAACACGCAAGGGTGAAGACCTTGGTGTGATGATTCAAGATCAAGTACTAGAACTATTTGAAAAAGAGTCTAAAAATAAAGGACGTAGCACAGACACTAGTGAGTAGCGTTTAGCTTCCTCACCGCTGTCTTTTTGTTTTTGATTAATTGGAGAATTCGACATTAAGCGAAATAACCAAATGGGGAAGGCGAAGAAGGCCACCATTAATGAGAATATCGTAGCGGACGAAGTACGTTTAATTGCAGAGGATGGCGAACAAGTTGGTATCGTGCCTCTTAAAGATGCTCTTGCAAGAGCGGAAAGCGTGTCTTTGGATCTTGTTCAGATTGCAGATAGCGATCCTGTTGTGTGTAAAATCATGGACTACGGCAAGAAGATATTCGAAGAGAAAAAACAAAAGGCAGCTCAGCGCAAGAAGCAAAAGCAGACCCAAGTTAAAGAAATTAAGTTAAGGCCAGGGACGGAAGAAGGGGATTATCAGGTAAAACTGCGCAACCTGATACGTTTCCTTGAAAATGGGGACAAGGCTAAGGTGACGATTCGTTATCGAGGTCGTGAAATGGCCCATCAGGAGATCGGCATGCAAGCACTTGAAAGGATCGAACGTGATCTTGAAGAGTACGGCACTGTCGAACAGCGACCAAAAATGGAAGGTCGTCAAATGATGATGGTTCTAGCCCCTAAAAAGAGAAAGTAAAACACAGCTGTGGTTACTCGCCACAACTAGGCGCTTTGTTTTACTCAAATATTGATCCAATGCGGAGTGAGTTATTATGCCTAAGATGAAAGTAAAAAGCGGTGCGGCTAAACGCTTTAAAAAGACAGCCAACGGATTCAAGCATAAGCAATCCTTTACTAGCCACATTTTGACCAAAAAGTCGCCAAAGCGTAAGCGTCAGCTTCGCGGTTGCAAGCAAGTTGCAGACGCGGATCAAGCGTCAATCAAGCGCATGTTGCGTATCTAATTGGTTCAAAAAATTTAGTTTAGGAGAACACTATGCCTCGCGTAAAACGTGGAGTTACCGCGCACCGTCGCCACAAGAAAGTATTAAAGCAAGCTAAAGGTTACTACGGAGCTCGTAGCCGAGTATTTCGTGTAGCTAAACAAGCAGTTATCAAAGCTGGTCAATATGCATACCGTGACCGTAAGCAGCGTAAGCGTCAATTCCGTCAATTGTGGATTGCACGTATCAATGCTGGTGCGCGTTTGAACGGTTTGTCATACAGCCGTCTTATTGCTGGCTTGAAAAAATCAAACGTTGAAATCGATCGTAAAGTTCTTGCAGATCTCGCAATGAACGATGCGCCTGTATTTGCAGCGGTTGTTGAAAAGGCTAAATCAGCATTAGCTAACTAAAAGCCGTTTGTGAGGAACTGTTGAAAAGCTAATTTAGATTCAGCAGCCCGCACGAATCGAGCACATTTTAATAGGGGGCTATGCCCCCTATTTTTGTTTTCGGAGAACAATAAATGGAAAACCTAGATCAACTCGTCCAGAGCGCGAACAAGGCGGTATCCGACGCCTCTACTATCGCTGAACTGGATCAGGTACGCGTTGATTATCTTGGTAAGAAAGGCCAAATCACTGCATTACTTAAAGGTCTTGGCAAGCTAGATCCAGCAGAGCGACCAGCAGCTGGTGCTAAGATCAATGAGGCCAAAGAAGCCGTCATGGCTAACCTCAGTACTAAAAAAGATTCTATGGAACAGAAAGCGCTTGAAGCACAGCTCATGTCTGAAGCGGTTGATGTTACCTTGCCTGGTCGAGCTACCGACCTTGGCGGCCTTCACCCGGTAACAAAAACGATGCGTCGAATTGAATCGTTTTTTGCTAAGGCGGGTTATTCAGTTGAAGTGGGTCCTGAGATCGAAGACGACTACCACAACTTTGAAGCGCTTAATATTCCTGGGCATCACCCAGCGAGAGCGATGCATGACACCTTCTACTTCAACGCCAATACTCTTTTGCGTACGCACACTTCACCTGTGCAAGTTCGCACGATGGAAAAGGGTGAACCTCCATTTCGTATGATTTGTCCTGGACGAGTTTATCGTTGTGACTCAGATCAAACGCATACACCGATGTTCCACCAAGTAGAAGGTTTATTGGTTGAGGAAAAAGTTAGTTTTGCCGACCTTAAATCAACGATTGAAGAGTTCTTAAAAGTCTTCTTTGAAAAAGATTTAGAAGTGCGTTTCCGTCCTTCATATTTCCCTTTCACAGAACCATCGGCTGAAGTCGACATCGAATGGGGGCGCAATGCAGACGGCTCTATTAAGTGGCTTGAAGTAATGGGATGTGGAATGGTGCACCCGAAAGTTTTTGAAGCTAGCGGCATTGATGCAGAGAAGTATTCTGGCTTTGCATTTGGTCTTGGTGTTGAGCGTTTAGCCATGCTCCGCTATGGCGTAAATGACTTAAGAATGTTCTTTGAAAACGATCTTCGTTTTCTTCAACAATTTAATTAAAAATAGAAAGTGGAATCTCAATGAAGTTCAGCGAACAATGGCTTAGAGAGTGGGTAAATCCTGCAATTGAAACCGAAGCACTTTTGCATCAAGTTACGATGGCAGGCCTTGAGGTCGATGGTATAGAACGTGTTGCAGGCGAGTTTAGTGGCGTTGTCGTGGCAGAGATCCTTTCTGCTGAACAGCACCCGGATGCTGACAAACTCAGAGTTTGTCAGGTGAGTGATGGCAAAGAAACATTTAATGTGGTGTGCGGAGCTCCGAATGCGCGCGCAGGCATCAAGATTCCTTTTGCTCAAGTTGGTGCGCTATTGCCAGGTAATTTTAAAATCAAGAAAGCGAAACTAAGAGGCGTAGAGTCTTTTGGGATGTTATGTGCAGAAGCGGAACTTGGTTTGGCAGAAAGCTCAGATGGTTTGATGGAATTGCCGCTCGATGCACCTTTAGGTGAATCGGTGTATGAATGGCTAAAGCTCGATGACAACACGATCGAAGTTGATTTGACTCCAAATCGTAGTGATTGTCTCTCAATTGCAGGCCTTGCGCGTGAAGTCGGCGTTTTGAACAAAGAAGCGGTTTCCGCTCCGGTTGTTAATGCACTTAGCGCGACCATTGATGATACCTTCCCGGTCTCACTGACGGCCTCCGAAGCTTGCCCTAAGTATTTAGGACGTGTCATTCGTGGCGTAAATCCAAATGCTGAAACACCATTATGGATGGCAGAGAAACTTCGTCGTTGTGGTCTCCGTAGCATTGAACCCGCTGTTGATGTAACAAATTACATTTTGCTTGAGCTGGGTCAACCTATGCACGCATTCGATTTGAATACATTGAATGGTTCAATCGACGTACGTTTCGCCAAAGCTGGTGAAAAGTTAACGCTCCTAGATGGCCAAGAAGCAGAACTCAGAGATGATACTTTGGTGATTGCTGATGAGAAAGGACCTCTTGCGATGGCTGGCATTATGGGCGGTCAAGACACTGGCGTGACCTCGAAGACTCAAGATGTTTTTCTTGAGTGTGCGTTTTTCTCTCCTTTGGCTATTGCTGGCAAAGCGCGTTCATATGGTCTTCATACTGATTCTTCGCATCGTTATGAGCGAGGTGTCGACCATGAATTGCAACGTACTGCTATGGAACGTGCGACAGAATTACTGCTCCAGATTATGGGCGGCGAAGCTGGTCCAGTTGTTGATACTTCAGATACAGCTAATTTGCCTGAAAAGAGAACGGTACGGTTACGCGCCGAGAAACTTGAGTCTCTGCTAGGTATTTCTATTCCGAGTGATGAGGTTGTAGACATTCTTACTCGCTTAGGTTTGGAGCTTCTTTCAAGTGACGACGTATCGTGGGAGTTTGCGATTCCATCCTATCGTTTCGATATTTCCATCGAGCCAGATTTGGTTGAAGAGGTAGGTCGAATTTATGGTTATAACAATCTTCCTAAAACGACCACTCAAGGCGGATTAAATCTAGTTGCTGATGATGAAGCGACCACGCCTTATCACGTCCTTGAAGATAAGTTGGTAAGTCTCGGTTATCAGGAGGCAATAACGTACAGCTTTGTTGAGCAAACGCAGCAAGATGCATTGGCTCCGAATGAAACGGCAATTCCTTTAGCAAACCCAATCTCGACAGATATGGGCGTAATGCGCACTTCGCTCTGGACTGGTCTACTGAATGCCGCTTCATATAATCAGAAGCGTCAACAATCACGAATTAAGTTCTTCGAAACCGGACTCAAGTTTATTGATGTCGATGGTGAGATTGTTCAAACGCGAATGCTCTCGGGCGTTGTCGTCGGAAATGTCGCTGAAGAAAACTGGTGTAACGAAAAACGTGTTGTTGATTTTTATGATGTGAAAGCTGATTTAGAGGCACTACTCTTTAGTATTGATAAATCAGTCGCGTTTGAGAAAGGTCAAAATAGTGCTTTGCACCCTGGCCAGAGCGCTCAGATTGTGAAGCAAGGTGAAATTATTGGTTATTTCGGTAAATTACACCCTAAATTGCAAAAAACTTTCGATTTGAATGGCTCAGTCTTTCTCTTTGAACTACGCTTAGATGAAACAGTAAAAGGCCAAGTGTCTAATTTTACTGAAGTTTCGAAGTATCCTGGTGTAAGACGCGATCTAGCGATTCTTATAAAAAGTGATGTTTCTTACCAGGATATTGAATCAGTAGTTCGCGAAAATGCGGGTGAAGACTTAGTCGATTTGAACGTGTTTGATGTATATGTTGGCGACAACCTAGGTGATGGTTTGAAGAGCATCGCGATGGGGATGAGTTGGCAGCGTGTGGATCGTACGTTGAATGACGAAGAGATAACTCAATCGTTTGACAAGGTTGTCACTGCACTTTCTGCGAGGTTTGATGCAAAAATAAGGAGTTAGAGCATGGGAGCTTTGACCAAAGCAGATATGGCGGAAAGCCTATATGAGGAAGTTGGTTTGAATAAGCGCGAATCCAAAGAGATGGTTGAAGCGTTTTTTGAAGAGATTTGTGATGCCTTGGCCCACAATGAACAAGTCAAACTTTCTGGTTTTGGTAACTTCGATCTACGCGATAAGAAACAGCGCCCGGGCAGAAATCCCAAAACGGGGGAAGAGATTCCCATTTCTGCTCGTCGTGTGGTAACGTTTAGACCCGGTCAAAAATTAAAAGCAAAAGTAGAAGAATATGCTGGAACCCAGTCATAATCACGAATTGCCGGTTATTCCCGGAAAGCGTTACTTCACAATTGGTGAAGTAAGCGAACTATGTGGCGTCAAAGCCCACGTACTTAGATATTGGGAGCAAGAATTCCCTCAGCTATCGCCTGTTAAACGTCGCGGAAACCGACGTTATTATCAGCGCCAAGATGTCTTGATGATCCGACAGATTAGAAGTCTGTTGTATGATGAAGGTTATACCATTGGCGGAGCGAAGCAGAAGTTGGCGAGTGATTCGGATGGTTCTGATAACGAAAAACCAAATCAGCTAATCAAAGAAATGATTGCTGAGTTGGAAGAAGTATTGGAAGTTCTAAACGCTTAAATTTTCGCGCCTCTTACAACATTATAAAAGCACGCTTCGGCGTGCTTTTTTGTGTATCAGGTTTATTTCTTTTTGGGCCTAAGTTATTATTGCGCCGTCTCACAAACGCTCGTTTGTAGTCTCTTCGGGATGTAGCGCAGCCTGGTAGCGCACCTGCATGGGGTGTAGGTGGTCGGAGGTTCAAATCCTCTCATCCCGACCATTTTTCTTTTCTAAAGTTGTTTCTCTTTGAATCGATTTGGAACATCGTAATGGAATTGTTCGATCGCATAATCGGAATACTCGGACCAATCATTTTAATTGTGGGAGTTGGTTTTTTCTTTGCGAAAAAATCACAGCCTGATTTGTCAGTTGTGAATAAGCTGAATTTAAATCTATTTACTCCTTTTCTAATTTTTTCAGTACTGTCGCAAAAAAATATTGAGCTTGATCAGTATTTGCTATTCTCATTTGTTGCGGTGTTGGTTGTACTCCTACCTGGTCTGTTATCGATCCCTTTAACGAAGCGTTTAGGTGTTTCTTGGAGAACTTTTCTTCCTCCAATGATGTTTCGAAACTCTGGAAACTTAGGGTTGCCGATACTGTTACTTGCATTTGGCGAACAGGCTATCGCAGCAGCTGTGATTTTATTTTTGATTGAAAATACACTGCATTTTTCTTTGGGAATGCGGATGTTAAGAACAGAATCATCTTTATTATCGTTACTGAAAATCCCGATCTTGCAAGCAACGCTCGTGGGTGTTGTGGTCGCTTATTTAGATTTTTCTGTGCCGCAACCAGTAGCTATTGGCGTTGAAATGCTAGGTCAGATATCCATCCCGCTAATGCTGTTATCGCTAGGTGCGCGAATGGCCCAAACGCAACTTTCTGATATCCGTCTCGGGCTCGTTTCAGCAATCTGGGCACCACTTTCTGGCTTATTGAGTTTGGCATTGGTGCTCGCAATGGTTTTGCCTTTCACAGGTTTATCGAAAGATCTCATTGCGATGCTTGTGATCTTTGCCGCTTTGCCTCCAGCAGTACTGAATTTTTTGATCGCAGAGCAGTTGAATCAAGAGCCTGATCGTGTTGCATCTATCGTGTTGTTAGGAAATCTATCGGCGCTTATTACTCTCCCGATCGTGTTCACTTTTGTCCTTTAATGAATCTAATTACGCTTTTTAGCGTGACGGTTTTAACCACATGCCTTGTTTTGGTTTTACAGTGGAGCCATCAGATTGTATGAATCGGAAGGGCACAGATTTCATCGTACCTTGGTCGTTGTATTGAATCACAAAGTGTAAATGTGGGCCGGTCGAAAAACCTGAGTTACCAGAGCGACCAAGCAAATCGCCAGCTTTGACTTTATCTCCTACTGCGACATCTATCTTGCCCATTAATAAGTGGCCGTAAATGGCATAGGTGCCATCTTCATGAAGTACTTGCACGTAATTAGCTTTGTCTAGAAAAAAGCCGCTATTGGTCCCTGCGTAGGAATAGTTGTTTTTAATGCTGATTACGATGCCATCGCGCGCAGCGCTAATTGGTGTTGCAATGGGCATGGCGATATCCACAGCATGTATTTGAGGTTCCTGTGCATGGCTGAAGCGCCCGTTGAAACCTTGAGAAACCTCTAAAAGGCGGTGGCCTTTGAACGGAACAAGGTAAGTTGCAGTGGCGTCTGGTCTTGTATGTGGATCTCCGAGTATGCACCAGAATTCTATCTCGTTTGTACGCATGTGAGTGCGATCAGTTTGCAAGATAACTGTGTTTGAGAATGCTTGAACAAGGTAAGTGTTAGGTTCTTCCTCGGGTAATTGAACTTCGCAATGAACTGAGGTGAGTAGCTTGTTCTCGATACGAAACTCCGCCTTGTCCCCGGTGATAGTTTTGCTTAATGAAACCTCTGGAGGAGAATCTTTTTTCGTCTTTCTTATGTTGATGGATTGAGCGTTTTTGGCCTCAGGCTTTTTATCTGTAAAAAGCCAGTTTCCATTCGCGTCCTGGTATTTGTATATCTTTGCAACAACATGTTGCGAAACGAGGATAAAGGAAAGAGCAAGAGCGCTAATTATTATTTGCACGTTCTTTGAATCTCTGCGCGTAAGTCTTTTTCGCGTTGTTTCCGTTCTTGTTCTGTTACTTTCACGAATTCACCGTGTTCATCATAAAAAACGACGGGACCTTGAATGTCGGCTAGACGCTTCGCAGCTTCTTCACAATACTTCTTTTTGGCGGCTTGAATTTCGGCATTTTGTTTTTCTAAGAGAATTTTTTGCTCTGCGGCTTGGATTTTTTCAGCACGCCATTGTTCTTTGGCATTCTTAACCATTTCAGGATTGCTGAGATCTGTTGAGATATTAAGAGGCTGGATGTCATCACTGATATTTGTAGCTGATGTTCCAGTTGGAGGTCGATCTCCAAAGTGCGTTTTACCTTCATCATCGACCCACTTATAGACTTGTCCGTGCGCGAAATTAGTCAACATGATGCTAAAAGTGCAGGCTATGAGGTATAGGTTTTTGTTGCGTCGATTTGGCATTTAAAGTCCTTTTAAAGCGTTCTTCCTTAATGAATGAAATATGCTACGTGGCGCAAAAACTTCTAACAAGTCCGATTTCATCAATTATTTGTGATGGGCTAGAAGTATCGTCATTCCTAAATTAGTGTTTACTTCAATCAAGTTACGCATTGACTCGTAAAAAAATAAAAATACGGGGGAGGAAATATGGCTCAGTTCGATATTGCGATCAATCATGGGATCTTGTTTGATGGCTCAAAATCTCATTCAAAGATAAAACATGTCGGGATCAAGGATGGTGTCGTGGCACAGTTGAGTGATCAGCCGATTACGTCAGCAGATAGTGTCATCGATGCTTCAGGAAAATGGGTGACCCCCGGATTTATCGATACACATACACACTATGATGCAGAGTTGATTGCGTCGCCGGGCTTGAAAGAATCTGTTCGCCATGGCGTCACGACGGTCACTATAGGCAATTGTTCCATTAGCATGACGTCATTAGATGCTGAGGATTGCTCTGATCTATTTACGCGTGTTGAGTCTGTTCCCAGAGAACATGTTCTTCCCTTGTTGAAGGAAAAGAAAACTTGGACCAACGTAAGTGAGTACGTTGAATTTCTAGAACAGCATCCTCTAGGGCCAAACATTAGTAGCTTTATTGGTCATTCTGAAATTAGGGCTGCTGTCTTAGGTTTGGGGCGTGCAGTAGATCGCAACGCAGATATTTCAGAGCATGAATATCAAAAGATGGAATCCATGCTGGATGACGCCTTGAAACACGGTTTGCTAGGTATGTCAGCCATGACGACGTCTTGGGACAAGTTAGATGGAGATCGTTATCGTAGCGCTTCACTGCCTTCGACCTATGCTAAGTGGAAAGAATTTCGTCGTCTAAATGCTGTGCTACGTAAGTATGATGCGATTCATCAAGGCGCACCCAACATCGTCACAAAGGTAAATATGTTCCTTTTCTTCTGGGAAAGTATGGGGCTATTTTTCAGAAAGCCACTCAAGACAACCTTGATTTCTTTGATGGATTTGAAAGCCAATCCAATGCTTGTATCGGTTGTTGCGCCAATTACACGTTTGATCAATAAGCTAGGTAAAGCTGATTTTCGTTGGCAATCTTTACCCAACCCGTTTGAGGTATATGCCGATGGCATCGACTTAGTTATTTTTGAAGAGTTTGGTGCAGGTGAGGCAGCCTTGCATTTAAGAGATGAAGTTGAGCGTAATATCTTAATGAAAGATGAAGGGTATCGACGAAGATTCCGAAAAGAATATGACAAAAAATGGGGGCCTCGTGTTTGGCAGCGAGACTTCAATGACGCAACGATTGTTGAGTGCCCAGATCAGAGCTTAAAAGGTATGAGTTTCGGGCAGGTCGCAAAGCAGCGTTCTCTGCATCCTGTTGATGTGTTTCTTGATTTGGTTGTCGAATATGGAACGCAGTTGCGCTGGCATACCGTGATCGCAAACTATAGGCATTCAAAGTTAGAGAAGTTAGTAAGCGAAAAAAGCCTGTTAATTAGTTTTGCAGATTCTGGGGCGCATATTCGTAATATGGCCTATTACAACTTCCCTCTGCGTTTGTTGAAGCTTGTGCGCGATGCAGGGAAAGAGGGGCGCCATATTATGACTATGGAGGAAGCTATTTGGCGTGTAACTGGTGAACTAGCAGATTGGTTCAATATCGATGCGGGCTATATTCGAGAAGGCAGTCGTGCTGATATCGTTGTACTTGACCCAGAAGGACTGGACCAAGAGCTAGATTTATACCATGAAGCGCCTATTGAAGAGTTTGGCAATATAGATCGCATGGTTAACCGTAATCCAGGCTTGGTAGATGCTGTGCTTATTAACGGAAATATAGCGTTTGAGAACGAAGAAATTGTCGAGAGCCTCGGTAAAGAGCGAGCCTTCGGTCAGTTCTTAAGAGCGGCTTCAGGTACTCAGGTGTAAATATGTTTGTTGAAGTTGGCAATGCTCCGATTTATGTCGATGTGGTAGGTGAGGGAGAGCCTGCTTTATTTTTGCATGGAGTTCCCGATTCAGCGGAACTATGGCGGCCTCTTCTAAAAGAGGTGTCGTCTGACTATCGATGTTATTTAACGGATCTTCCCGGTTTTTATCGCTCTGAAATTCCTCAGGATTATCGTTTCGAGTTGAAAGCGTATGGGCAGTATGTAAATCAGCTTGTTGAGACCTTGGAAATTCCTACGCCATTCACGCTTGTCGCACATGACTGGGGCGGGATTTTTGCCTTGTCTTTCGCGTGTCAGTTTCCCGAGAAAGTGAAACGTGTTGTTGGTGGATCTTTCCCTTTTAGTCATCTGTATAAGTGGCACCCTTGGGCGAGAGTTTGGCAAACGCCAATACTCGGAGAGTTATCCATGCTACTGGCGAACAAGCACGTTTTTCGATGGGAAATGAAGCGCGGAGGAGCGTTGCTAACGACAGAGCAGATAGATCACACTTACTCCCATAAACTGTCACAATGGAAGACTAGATCGACCATTTTGAAATTGTATCGCTCTGCCGATCCACGCAAGTTTTTGGTGTTTCAAAATGACCTTGAGCGCTTATCTGCTCGATGCAATATTGAGGCTGTTTGGGGGCAGAAAGATAAATATGTTCCGAGTTACATGGCAGATATGATGCACGCGCATACGAAAAACATATTGCCGGAAGCGGGGCACTGGGTGCCTTTGGAGGCACCCGAAGAGCTAGCGGCAGTATTGCGTTAAAATTTGGAGCACTCTGCCGTTGAGTTTATTAATTTAAGCATTAAAGCTCAGCGTTGTGGTAGACGTTTTGTACGTCATCTAAGTCGTTAAGCATATCTAAGAACTTCTCAAACATTTCAACATCATCACCGCTTACTGGTGTGGTCGTTTGAGGTACAAATTGAATTTCATCAACGTCGAATTCAATTTCGCCTAGTGCGTCAATGAGCGCTTGTTTTGCTTTGAAAGACTCTGTGTGTGGTGCAAATACGGTAATTTTCCCGTCTTCTGCCTCGACGTCAGTTACGTCCACATCTGCTTCCATGAGGGCTTCTAATACTGCATCTTCATCGTCTCCAGAAAACACAAGAATGGCGCTATGGTCAAACATATGGTTAACGGCGCCTTGTGTACCAATTTTCGCTTTCGTTTTGGTGAAGCATTGGCGAACATCGCCAAAGGTGCGATTTGGATTGTCAGTTAAGCATTCAACAATGACCATGCAATTGCCTGGACCAAATCCTTCGTAGCGTGCTGGAGAGTAGTCTTCACCACCACCGCCTTTTGCTTTGTCGATAGCTTTATCAATAACATGCGTTGGAACCTGATCTTTCTTTGCGCGATCAATTAAGCTACGAAGCGCAAGATTTCCATCGGGGTCGATGCCGCCCGCTTTTGCGACAACATAAATCTCACGACCATATTTACTGTAAACCTTTGTTTTGGCTGCAGCAGTTTTCGCCATTGACTCTTTGCGGTTTTGAAAGGCTCTACCCATTACCAGATTCCTTAACGTTGATCTAAAAGCGGGCTTATTCTACAGCGATTTGAACCGAAACTAAATTTCTCGTCCACAAATTCGCAAACTTCATTCTAAGTGTCGAAATAATTTACATCTTTGATTTCCTGGTCTTTTCCACTTTTTCTTTAATGCATGAAAAACATCACAAAAATATTAGTTGGCCTCAATCATGCTTGTTTATAGCTATTGTTCTTTATAGTGTGTAGTAATAAGGGAAAAATAATGAAAACGTTAAAAAAGGCATTCGCTGCTGCTGCGTTCTTAGTTGCTTCAACGGCTAACGCGACATTGATCGATTTTACGAACGATGATCATTGGGCGAGTAATGGAGAAAAAACTGCCTCTCACACATATGATAGCGGTCTCGAAGTTACAATCACTTCGCATCCTGGTGCATTTACAAATAAAACCGAAGGCAAAGCATGTTCGACTGCTTTGACTGGGTTGATGTGCCAAACTGACGGCTTAGGTGTTCGTGATGACGAAATTTCCTTTGGGAACGAGTATATCAAAGTTGAATTCAGCCAGTCAGTTGATGTTGATTGGATTGCATTTTTAGACTTATTTATCGAAGGACCTAACCTGAATACACCAGAGCTTGCCAAAGTTCGAGTTAACGGTGATGAAAATTCTGTGTTTGGCTTTGAGGGTGATCAAACTCGAAATACAGTTGGTTGGTTCCAAACAAGCGGCGATAACTTTTTCAGCGGTGTAACCATGTTGGAGTTTTTTGCAGATGCAAATTCAGGCGATGAAATCAGTCCGGGCAATACCGATTTCGCACTAGCAGCGATCAATGTCACTGAAGTTTCTGAGCCAGGTACATTGGCCTTAATGGGGCTAGGTGTGCTGGCCTTAGTTGGTGCTCGTAAGCGTATACGCTCGTAATAGCGAATGATTGAAAAAAACCGGCTTAATGCCGGTTTTTTTGTGCATGTTGTTTTTGATGCTTGTGTATCGATTTGCACAGTACTAGAGTGAGCTAAGCACCATCGCTGGTTGACTATGAGATAAGGAGAGCTCCTTGCGTGTCACGGAAAATAGTTGCTTGGTCATTTTTGGCGCCTCAGGAGACTTAGCCGCACGAAAACTGATTCCCGCCTTACTGCATTTATTTCAAGCTAAATACCTACCAGAAGACCTCTATGTTCTGGGCGTTAGTCGTTCAGATTACGATGATCAACGCTACAGAGAACGTTTGCTTGCTTTTATTGAGCAAGAAACTGAGATTGATCACTCAGTCGTTATCGAGTTTTTGGAGCGGGTTTATTATCACGCAATGGACCCCGCAAGCGAGAGTGCTTATCCATCTCTTAAGCAAAGGCTCAGTCATCTCGCTACTGAGCATAATACTTCGAACAATGTTCTTTATTACCTGGCGACACCTCCTAGCTTATTTCAGGTGATTCCTGAACATCTTTCGCAACATGGAATGACGCAGGCAGAATCTGGCTATAAACGCTTGGTAGTCGAAAAGCCAATAGGATACGACTTGTGTTCAGCAGAAGAATTAGATGCCTCGTTACATCATTATTTTGATGAAGAGCAGATCTATCGCATTGATCATTACCTAGGAAAAGAAACCGTACAAAACTTACTAGTGTTTCGTTTTGCGAATGGCATGTTTGAACCTCTCTGGGGGCGCCATTATGTGGAATACGTCGAAATAACTGGAGCAGAATCTCTTGGTGTGGAGGGACGCGGCGGATATTACGAAAATGCAGGCGCTTTACGAGATATGTTCCAAAATCATTTGCTGCAGGTATTGGCAATGGTTGCTATGGAGCCGCCGATGGCGATTAATGGCGATGCTGTGCGTGATGAAGTGGCTAAGTTGTTGCAAAGTTTGCATCCATTAAGTTCTGACGATTTGGAGAATAATTTGGTCTTAGGACAATATACCGAATCGAAAGTCCGAGGAAATGCGCTGTTGGGATACCGACAAGAAGAAGGCGTTGCTCAAGATTCTCGCACCGAAACCTTCGTTGCTTTAAAGTTGCATATCAATAATTCCCGTTGGAATGGCGTGCCATTTTTTATTCGATCAGGTAAACGTTTGCCAACTCGCGTAACAGAGGTAGTGATTCATTTCAAACCTAGCCCTCACCCTGTGTTCACGGATAAAGCCCCCAAAAATAAGCTGGTCATAAGGATTCAACCTGATGAAGGGATTGTGATGAAGTTTGGTTTGAAGCGGCCTGGAGCTGGCTTTGAAGCAGAGGAAGTCGCTATGGATTTTCATTATCAAGATTTGGGTGAAACCAAGCTGTTGAGCGCTTATGAACGTTTATTGTTAGATGCGTTAAATGGCGATTCCACTTTATTTGCACGCAGTGATGCTGTTCGCGCGTGTTGGAAGTATGTCGAGCCCATACTGCAATATAAATCATTGTCGCCCGCGTTATACGGATATGCTTCGGGTACTTGGGGGCCAAAAGAAGCGTTCGATTTGATGGCAAGAGACGGCTTTGAGTGGCGTTATCCTTGCAGGAATTTAACTGATACTGATTACTGTGAACTGTGAGAACCAATATCGATGTTTGAGATTAAGGTCTACAACGAGGTAGATGAATTACTAGAACACCTTGCTGAGCAATTGATGGCATATAGCTTGCGAAGTAAGCCCTACCATATTGCTTTGTCAGGGGGCAGCACGCCGAAAGCGCTGTACGCGTTGTTGGCGATGGAGCCTTTTAATAGTGCAATTTGCTGGGATAACTTGCACTTTTGGTGGGGCGATGAGCGTATGGTTGAAAAAGAAAGTGCCCAAAGTAATTTTGGTGAAGCTTATCGTACACTGTTCCAACACGTTCCAATCCCAGAAGAAAACCTCCATCCAATAAATGGTGCAAATGAATTATCGATAGAGCAAGTGCATGCGGAAGAGGAGATTGTTTCCAAGCTTGATAAGCATGAAGGTCGCCCATGTTTTGATTGGGTGTTACTGGGTTTAGGTGAAGATGGTCATACTGCATCTCTATTTCCAGGGCAGGTAGATTACGAAGCACAGAGTAATTGGGTTGCAGCAACACATCCCGAAACAGGAGAGGTGCGCTTGTCATTGTCGGCCGAGACTTTATGCAATGCTCGATCCATTGCCTTTGTCGTGACCGGGGCAAACAAAGCAGAAATCGTGCGAGATGTGTTTGGTGACGAAGAAGAATCTGAGCAATATCCAGCAGCGAATATTTTTGCCTTTGATGGTGAGACGCAATGGTTGCTCGATGAAGCGGCGGCAAGTTTACTGGTCAACGATTAAGAGGCTGATATGAGTGCAGACATTGGTGTAATTGGCTTAGCAGTAATGGGGCAAAACCTCATTCTAAATATGGATAATCATGGCTTTGAAGTGGTGGCGTATAACCGCAGCAAAGACAAAGTCAGCGCGTTTTTATCAGGCGCAGCAAAAGGAACAAACATCAAAGGCGCTCACTCTATCGAAGAGCTAGTGAATGCTTTAAGCACTCCTCGCAAGATCATGCTGATGGTTAGAGCGGGGCAAGTTGTTGACGACGTTATTGCGCAACTAATCCCTCATCTGGAGCAGGGTGACATCATCATTGATGGTGGGAATTCTAATTTCGAAGATAGCTCTCGAAGACTGAAAGAACTCTCAGAACAAGGCATTTTATTTTTGGGCGCAGGCGTTTCTGGTGGTGAGGAGGGGGCTCGTCATGGACCGTCGATTATGCCCGGTGGAAGTCAGGAAGCATGGCCTCACCTTAAACCGATACTGCAATCGATTGCTGCCAAAACCAGAAGTGGTGAGCCGTGTTGTGATTGGGTCGGACAAGGTGGTGCCGGACATTTTGTAAAAATGGTGCATAACGGCATTGAATATGGCGACATGCAATTAATTGCTGAGTCTTATGATTTCTTGCGCATAGTTCTAGGGCTTAATAATGACGAGATTTCTGCCGTTTTAGGACGGTGGAATGAGACAGAATTAGACAGCTACTTAGTTGAAATCAGTCGCGATATTTTGGCGTTCAAAGACGAGCAAGGTAATCATTTGCTTGATCGTATTCTCGATAAGGCTGGTCAAAAAGGGACGGGTAAATGGACTGGAATCAACGCACTAGATTTAGGTGTTCCGTTGACCTTAATCAGCGAGTCGGTTTTTGCACGTTGTATTTCTGCTTTGAAAGATCAGCGCACAATTGCATCTAAGCATTTCTCTAAACCTAGTGTTGAAATTCCTGATAACAAAGATGAGTGGATAGAGATAGCGCGTAAGGCTTTGTTGGCATCAAAGATTATCTCATATGCTCAAGGTTTTATGCTGATGAAAGCAGCGTCAGACGAGCATGGCTGGGAACTTAACTATGGCAATGTCGCATTGATGTGGCGCGAAGGCTGTATTATTCGTAGTGTATTTTTAGAACAAATTCGTGATGCTTTCGCCTCTGATGGTCAGCTCGATTTTCTAGGCTTAGCTCCTTACTTTAATGAGATCTTGCAAGATTGTTTACCTGCGTGGCGAAAGCTAGTGGCCAAGTCGGTTGAGAGTGGAGTACCGGTGCCATGTATTGGCTCAGCGCTAAGTTTTATTGAGGCTTATAGTCGCGAAAAACTACCTGCAAATTTGATCCAAGCGCAGCGAGATTACTTCGGGGCGCATACCTATCAGTTAGACGGTGATGAAACTCAACAGTACTATCACACTGATTGGACTGGGCGAGGTGGAGATACTTCGTCGTCGAGTTATGATGTGTAGCGTATTGGTTGATAAGAATTTCAATCGTTAAGGCAGATATTTAGTCGCCAATTTTTCTACTTCAGGTTTCAGTAATTCAACTTGTTCCGTGTCGATATGGGCATTTAATCGTTTGGCGATATGTTTCATCGCGTTGATGCGGGCATATCGTTTGTTGTTTGCCGCTACTATATGCCAAGGGTTTTTCTTGCCATCAGTTTTATCCAGCATGTCCTCAAATGCTTGTTGGTAACTGTCCCAGTTTTGTCGATTTAATATATCTTCACTTGTGATTTTCCAGCGCTTCTTAGGGTTTTCTATACGCTCTTTGAAACGTTTGAGTTGCTCGTCTTTTGAGATGCTCAAAAACAACTTAATGACAATGACGCCGTCATTGATAAGCAGTTTTTCAAACTGAGAAATTTCTTTGTATGCGCGTTGCCATCTTTTGTGGGGGGTAAGGTTGTCAACACGTTCGACGAGAACGCGTCCGTACCAAGATCGGTCAAAAATTGAAACTTCCCCACGCTTTGGAAGTAAACGCCAGAAGCGCTGCATGTAATGTTCTTCTAGCTCATCAATACTTGGTGCCCCAATTGGATGAACACGAACCCCTCTAGGGTCCATAAACTCGGTCATATGGCGAATCATGCCGCCTTTGCCAGCGGCATCAATACCTTCAACTACAACCACGCAGCGCATATTTTGATTGTATAAGCCATGCTGCAGCGTCATTAACTGTAGCTGCAGCTTTTCTAGTTTCTTCTCGTACTCTTTCTTATCCAGCTCCGGATGTTCAAGTTTTTGAAGTTTCATTGCGAGCCTGTTTCACGCTATTTATGTCGCGTTAAGTATGGCATCTTTTTTTGGGACTTCTGCAACGATTACAATTTAGAACAAAGCGCTAAAGCTTGACGATTACACGACCTGTGACATCACCCTTAGTGATACGATCGGCATATTCTGGCACTTGTTTAAGTTCAATTGTCTCACTCGCTTGCTCGTAGAAACTTTGTGGTAAAAGTTCGGTGAGTTGTTTCCAAGCAGTCGTTCTCTTTTCGATAGGGCACATAACTGAATCAATACCCTGAAGTCGCACATTTCGTAAAATAAAAGGCATCACCGTTGTAGGGAGTCCAAAACCTCCGGCAAGACCACAGCAAGCGACCACGCCATTGTAATGTGTTTGAGCAATCGCTTTAGCTAGTACCTTGTCTCCAACGGTATCAATGACACCTGCCCAACGTTGCTTTTCTAAAGGTTTTGCGGCTTCTTCTAATTCAGATCGTTCAATTAGTTCAGTGGCACCTAATTGCGTCAGGTGTGCAGTGTTTTGCGCTATTCGACCACTGCATGCAGTGACCTCGTATCCAAGAGCATGAAGTAGAGTGATGGCAGTTGAGCCGACTCCACCGCTTGCTCCTGTGACTAAGATTTTTCCTGACTCAGGTTTGATGCCACTCTCTATCAGAGCATCAACGCAGAGCATTGCAGTTAATCCCGCAGTACCAATAATCATACTTTGAGATGCGCTTAAGCCCTCAGGTAAGGGGACAAGGAGGTTTGCGTCTAAACGTGCTTTTTCAGCCAAGCCGCCGCCCCGAGTTTCACCTACACCCCAGCCGGTTAGTACAACTGAATCTCCAACGTTGTAGGCATCGCTTGATGTTTCGATAATTCTGCCTGCGAAATCGATACCCGGAATCATTGGGAAGTCGCGAATGATTCTTCCTTTGCCAGTAATGGCTAGGCCATCTTTGTAATTGATAGATGAATAATCGACCGCGACAATTGTGTCGCCGTCAGGCAATTGACTTTCGTCTATTTGCGCTACGTGTGCAACGGTTGTTTTGCTTTCTTGATAAAGCATCAATGCAGAGAACATCAAGGCACCTTATTGAATTCGAGTATGGGGATTTAAACCAACGCTAATCGTAACATTATCTTTATTGAGTTACTTGCGGAAGCTAAAGGCAGGGCGAACCTGCCTTTGTGGTTTAGTACTTAAAGTTGCCCACTAGATGAGCGAGTGTTTGTGACTGCGAAGAGAGGTTTTCGCATGACATCGCATTCTCTTTTGAACGAGAGTTGGTTTGGTTTGCCATATCGTTGATGGCAACAATATGCTGGTTTAAATCCTCTACAACACTCGACTGTTGTTCCGTTGCCGTTGCAACTTGGAAGGACATGTCAGAAATGCTTTGGATGGCTATGCGAATCGATTCAAGAGATGCATTGATCTCTTGAGAGCCGGTAACAACCAGTTCGCAGCGTTGTTTGCCCGCTTCCATTGCCTGAACAGCATTGCTCGAGCCCTGTTCAAGTCGAGAGATCATCTCATTAATCTCTTCGGTCGATTCTTGCGTGCGTTTTGCAAGCATTCGTACTTCATCTGCAACGACAGCAAAACCACGACCTTGTTCACCTGCTCGAGCTGCTTCTATTGCCGCGTTAAGAGCAAGTAAATTAGTTTGCTCTGAAATGCCCGCAATGACTTCAAGCGTAGAACTGATTTTATGTATGTCTTCCGCTAACTCTGAAATAACATTGGATGCATCTGCTAGCTCTCCATCCAAGCTTTGAATTTCGCTGACTGTTTGGCTCACTGCAGATTGGCTTTGGTTTGCTTCATTTGCTGAATTGCTGCTGGCATCTGCTGTGTGTGTGGCGTTTTGAGCGATCTCTTTTACCGTTGCTCCCATTTCGGTAATGGCAGTGGCAACCATGTTCACGCTCTGTAATTGCTCGCTCGAGCCTTGTTCGGTTTGACGGGCAGAATTCGACACATCTATGGCAACCTGATTAACGGTGGATGACGTTTGAGATATTTGTTCAACGAGGGAAGCCATCTTGTCCATGAATTGATTAAAAGACTGCGCGAGCTGGCCGAGTTCGTCGCTGCGATTACTCTCAAGACGTTGCGTAAGATCTGCATCACCGTCGGCGATGGAGGCAAGTACCTCAGCGGTGGTTCTAATAGGTTTACTCAATGAATTTGCGATCAGGGCGATGATCGCGACGATGATCGCGATCAGAATTACATTCAAAATGATCATAGCGTTGGTTGTGTTACTGATGGCTGCATACACTTCACTGCTTGGGATTTCGGCAATAATGTACCAGTCTAAACTCGGAATATAACGTGAAGCGAGAATCGTATCAGAACCGGTTTCAAGGATGATTCGCCCTTCCTTGTTTAGGAGAGATTCTGAGAAGTTCTTTGTCTTTTCTTGCGTGCTTAGGTTCGCACTACCGGCAAGCGATGTCTCAGGATGAACACGAACTTGGCCCTCTCCATCGACTAAATATACAAACCCATTTTCGCCGATTGAATAGTTTTGAATCAGCTTCGATAATTCCTCAACAGTAATACCGACGCCCGTCACCGCCTTGCCAGACTGAACACGATAGTTGACGAACAGGGTGAAGATTCCTGTGGTAGTATCTTGGTCTAAATCTAGGCTGAAAGTGTTTGGAGAGTCTAGGAAGCTATAAAGCCAGCCATCGTTTGCGCGACTAACGGATCGTAGAATACCTCCGCCAGTGTAATAGTTTTCAGATTCCGCTGAGACTAAGAAGCTAAATTTAGCGCCTGTGCTGGCTTGGATTTGCGCTAAATAGTTTGCCAGATCAGGTTGGCCATCAGCGCTTTCGCCTTGTTTTATCCAGTCATTAATATAGGCATTACTGGCCATATTTTTTGCTGTATTCAGCGGCAGGGCAATTTGAAGCTCAAGCTCGTTCGATAAACTAGATAATATGGCGGGGATTTCAGTTTCTCCGACGCGCTTTGTAGTACTAGAGCTCACCAAATAGTTAGTGATGAGCATAGATATTGCCATCGAAATAATAAGCGCTGAGCTCATGATAAGTATGAGCTTGTTTTTTATATTAAGTTGTTTCCAGCTGAACATTTTTTGTTCCTCATATTGTTCAACAGAAAGTATAGATGCATTTCAAAATTGAGAGAGCTAGATGCATATGAATTTTTCTATCGGATTGCGCTATATGCTTCTGAGCGCTTTGGGGTTCTCGTTGATGGCTGTTTGTGTAAAGCTGGCATTCGAGGATGGTATTCCAGTGCTACAAATTGTGGCAGCGCGAGCGCTGGTGTCTCTGCTCCTTAGCTACTTTTTTGCCAAGCGAAAAGGCTTGTCTGTTTTAGGGAGTCATCGAGGTCTATTGTTTGCGCGAGGTTTTGTTGGTGCAGTGGCCTTGCTTGCTGTATACAGTGCATTGACTCGTCTTCCTCTTGCCGAAGCCACGATGCTTCAATATTTACACCCTGTTTTCGTCGCAGTACTAGCTTTGTTTTTTTTAGCCGAGC
>NZ_LWFI01001475.1:0-1213 GCF_001635735.1 Oleiphilus sp. HI0067 | reverse complement strand
AAACACAAGAAGCTGTGCTGAACCAAGCAATTGTGAAGGATCAAGAAGCGAAAAATCCAATGTTCTATGAAGCAAGTGCAACTAGTGCTGGCGATTCAGTCCAACACTAGGTTTGTCTGTGGCGTACGACGCACCTTATTGGCGTGATCAACTATCTCTGATTGAGCAGAAAGCGCTTCTCAGAAAGCGCTTTGATGTTCACTCTCGAAGTGGAGTTGAGCTCGTCACTAATGGCGAGAAATTAACTAATTTTGCAAGTAATGATTATCTTGGCCTCGCGAGCCATCCTGAGATTGTTGAGGCCTTGTGCACGTCGGCACGCACCTATGGTGTCGGTAGTGGCGCTTCCGATGTTGTGTCTGGCCACTTTCAGGCGCATTCAGATCTGGAGCAAAAGCTAGCTCGCTTCACTAAGCGTGATAAAGCTTTGTTGTTTTCGACGGGGTATATGGCAAACCTAGCTGTTGCATCTGCGTTTGCGAATTCTCGTGCTCTATTACTACAAGATAAGCTGAATCACGCGTCATTGATTGACGGCGCCAAGTTGTCTGGTGCGAGAGCGCAAAGGTATCTGCATAATAACCCTGCTAGCCTCGGTAATTATCTAGCTAAACTGTATGACGCAGATAAATACGACCACTGCTTAGTTTTGAGTGATGGTGTGTTTAGTATGGATGGTAATGTCGCTGATATTTCTCAATTAAGCGAAGTATGCTCGTCTTATCCATCTTTGCTCGCCATTGATGACGCGCATGGACTTGGGGTTTTAGGTGAGGGCGGTTGTGGTAGCGTGCTTTCACAAGGTGTTTCTCAAGAACAGTGCCCGCTGTTAATTGGTACATTCGGTAAAGCGTTTGGTACTTTTGGAGCCTTCGTCGCAGGACCTGAGGATCTTATTTCATATTTAGAGCAAGTCGCACGCCCCCATATTTATACCACCGCGTTGCCGCCAAGTTTAGTCGATGCAACAAGTAAAAGCCTTTCGTTAATTGAAGCGGGTGATGATCTGAGGACTTTGCTCAATCAGCGAATTACTCAATTCAAAGAGGAATTGAGTGACAGTGGTTTTACTCTGTTAGATTCTCAGACTGCGATACAAGGCGTTGTATTAGGTGATAATCAGTTAGCTCTTGATGCAGGAGCATTTTTACGTGCTCGAGGTTTTTTAGTGGGCGTCATACGACCGCCCACTGTTCCCCAAGGTAGTGCCCGC
>NZ_LWFI01001474.1:0-1038 GCF_001635735.1 Oleiphilus sp. HI0067 | reverse complement strand
ATGTGGGCTTCTCTGTGGCCTTTGCTTTTGCTATAGCGGCTCTACTGGGTGGCAGTCTTGATAGCGCTTGGGCAAGGTGGTCTCGACCTTGGACTATTGTTGCGTGGGCATTCTTAACGCTTGGTATCGCACTGGGAAGTTGGTGGGCATACTATGAATTAGGCTGGGGCGGTTGGTGGTTCTGGGACCCAGTAGAAAATGCTTCATTTATGCCTTGGTTAGTCGGCACAGCTCTGATGCACTCTCTTGCGGTGACTGAGAAACGCGGTGCCTTCAAAAGTTGGACCGTGTTCTTGGCAATCATTGCGTTTTCCTTGAGCCTGCTGGGTACATTCCTAGTCCGATCTGGTGTACTTACCTCTGTTCACGCTTTTGCGTCAGACCCGTCTCGTGGCTCTTTCGTTTTAGCGCTTTTGGGTATTACGATGATTGTGTCGCTGGGCTTATATGCTTGGCGAGCGCCGGATCTTGTTGGAAAGAGCGAGCACAAGCTGTTATCGCGCGAAAGCTTCTTGTTGGGTAATAATATCGTGCTTGTGGTTGCATGGATTACAGTCATGATCGGTACGCTTTACCCCTTGGTATTAGATTTCATAGGTGCAGGAAAACTTTCAATAGGCCCTCCGTACTTCAATGCTGTATTTTCTCCTTTGATGGCTATCCTGGCGGTTTTACTTGGCTTCGGACTGGTCGCTAATTGGAAATCGACAGAGCCCAAAGGTCTGGTTAAGAAGTTACGTGTGGTTGCAGTGGTGTCAGTTGTGCTGACCCTTGTGTTCACTGCGATATCTGGTATTGCGTGGGATTGGATTTCAATGCTCGCAATCTTGTTAGGCTTGTGGGTCGCATTAATTACACTGAATGATCTTCGCAAGAAAGCCGTAGCTAGAGTCGGTAATTTGAAAAACAAATTGGCATTGGGTTCGGCGTACTATGCCATGGTACTTGGCCACCTTGGCTTTGCTCTTATGATTGTTGGTGCAACGATTGTGTCGCTTCACTCTGTCGAGCGAGATGTCCGCATTGAGATTGGTCAGA
>NZ_LWFI01001473.1:0-831 GCF_001635735.1 Oleiphilus sp. HI0067 | reverse complement strand
CAAGTCCAACAGGGGATTTAATGGTCGCGATTTGCTTTTCGCTATAACCGCGATGCGCTAGGCGTTTTACAAAACGCTCAGCTTTTGTATCTGAACCAATCAAACCAATATGGCGCAATTGGCCGTGATCAAGCGCTGCCATACTTAGTTCGAAATCTAAAGCGTGGTTATGCGTCAAAATCAGAATGTCGGAGCCTGCTGGCAAGCTCGCGATTTCATATTGAGGTTCTTCGCTGACAATTTTGGTGACATTGGCAGGCATGGTTTCTGGAAATAGCTCTGGACGAGGGTCAATCCAAGAAACACGACAAGGCAGGGCGCCAAGAATTTTAATCAACTCTTTTGCGACATGACCTGCGCCAAATAAACCAATATGAAAACGGCATGCGCCAAAGGTCTCAATGAGCACTGTTGCGCTACCACCGCAGCACTGGCCTAAAGAAGCACCAAGCGGAAAGTGGTGAATTTGTTGACTGTCTTCATTGGCTGTTAACAGTTCACGCGCTTTGTTGGTCACCACAAATTCTAAGTGGCCACCACCAATGGTGTCGTAGGTACTGTCAGCTGTAATCACCATCTTGCTGCTGTTATCACGTGGCGTAGAGCCCGTGCAGCCAAGAATAGTCACCAAAGCATAAGCGCTGCCAGAATCCTGACATCGCTTTGCTGCATCGAACCATGTTTGTGAGCGCATATGAGTTACCTAAAGTTCCTTTGTCCTAATGTCGTATTAGGAGTTCGCTATGTGCTTGCGAGTTTCGTTCACCGCATTCAATACACACTCAGGCGTTGCTGGTGCGTTCATTGGCGGGCTGAACTTGTATTCCGCCA
>NZ_LWFI01001472.1:0-837 GCF_001635735.1 Oleiphilus sp. HI0067 | reverse complement strand
AATGATGCGATAACGGCACCGAATCCGAACCAGTATTGTAACTCACCATATTGTGTAGAGATGGAGCCAAGCAATACTACAGTGTCCAAATAAACATGAGGATTGAGCCATGTAAAAGCAAGGCAGGTTAATATTGTCGTTAATATGCTTGATGTGTTTTCTTGGCTTTCGGTAAGCTCATGCTTAACAGTGCAAGCACTATAGAAACTGCTTAAGCCATAAAACAGTAAGAATATTGCACCGCCATAACGTGCAAAGGTTTCTATTTGCGGATAAGTAGTAACGAGAGCGCCAAATCCGAATACGCCTGCCGAAATAAGAATGGCATCTGAAAGCGCACAGATAAAGCAGCTAACAAATACATGTTCTTTTTTGAGTCCTTGCTTCAGAACAAATGCGTTTTGAGCGCCGATTGCCAAAATCAATGACAGGCCCAAAGAAAATCCTGTCAGTATTGCGCTCATTGCGTCGCTACCACCTTATATAAGCTCTTAGGTTCATACAGAAAATAATGATGTTGGCGATAAGCATTGCGATGCTACCTGTTAAAATCCCCAGCGTAGCCCAGCAAATATTAGCGGCCATCATGGTAATAAAGCCATAGCGATGCTTGCTGCCTAATTGATAGGTTGCCAAAAAGGTAAAGATCATTACAAGCCAATCGCAGCCGTAATATTGGAAAATTTCCACGATAAGGTATTTATGCTTTTTTGATAGCTCCAATGACTGCAAGCAGGATGACGGCACCTAAGGTGGCGCTAACGATCGAACCTAAAATTCCACCGGCGTACAAGCCAAGGAGTTGCAGTACGAAACTGCCTATGAATGCGCCAACAA
>NZ_LWFI01001471.1:0-874 GCF_001635735.1 Oleiphilus sp. HI0067 | reverse complement strand
TTAAGTCCCTGAAATGCGATCGTAGCTTTCTGGCGTTCTGCGTCTTTGCGTTGACGGAAGGAGCCAGTTTGAAGCATGTACTGATATTCCTCCTGCACTCCTTTTTCTTTAAAGGTGTAAGCGGTTACTGCATCAGTTTCGACTTCGCTATTAGGAAGCATGTCATAAAACTGGAAGCGAGCTTCGGGCTTTTCAGTTTTTGTCGGCTCGACCTGCTTTGCTTGGCTTGGTTTTGTTGGTGTTGTAGGGTCTAGCGTGCGATCCGCCGGAAGTTGCGCAAGTTTGTACAGACCATAGACAAAACCGCCAAGAATGGCGGTAATGAGTGCGATGTGGAAAAACTTACTCTTGCCCGAGTTTGAGGGGGCTGGAGGCGCTGCTTTTGGAGCAGCAGCGCTCTTTTTTGCCGTTTTCTTTTTCGGTTTGCTTTTCGAGCTTGTTTTTGTTGTTGATGGTTTAGCGTAATCGCGTGTCATTCCATGAATCTCGTGTCTACTTACATACTGTCTGGCGCGCTAACACCTAGCAGATTCAGACCATTGCTCAGAACCTGTTGCACAGCAAGGCTCAAGGTGATGCGCGCATCACGTACATTATGATCTTCAACAAGCATCTTGTTCGCGTTGTAGTAAGTGTGGAATTCACTAGCTAGGTCACGTAGATAATGCGTCATAGTATGCGGCTCAAACTGCTCAGCAGAATTAATAAGCGTTTGCGGATATTGCGCCAAACGTTTTGCCAATTCAGTTTCAGCTTCGATGGCATTGCTAGTTAGTTGACTTAAACCATTTGCTTGATCAACGAGTGCGCCTTCTTCTTCCAGTTTGCGCAGCATACTTGCAATACGTGCATGTGCGTATTGGATGTAATACAC
>NZ_LWFI01001470.1:0-1331 GCF_001635735.1 Oleiphilus sp. HI0067 | reverse complement strand
CATTCGAGAAGGCCGCGACATTCTAGGTCAAGCGCAGACAGGTACTGGTAAAACAGCTGCTTTCGCTCTTCCAGTGCTTTGTGAAATTGAAGCGAAAAGCTCACTACCTCAAGTTTTAGTTCTCGCGCCTACTCGCGAGCTAGCGATTCAAGTCGCAGAAGCATTTGAAAGCTATGCGAAATACTTACCTGGCGTAAATGTTCTGTCGATCTACGGTGGACAGAGCTACAGCATACAACTGCGTCAACTCAAACGCGGAACGCAAATTGTTGTAGGAACACCGGGTCGTGTAATGGATCATATGCGTCGCGGGACTCTTAAGCTAGACAACCTAAAAACACTGGTGCTGGATGAAGCCGATGAAATGCTACGCATGGGTTTCATTGATGATGTTAATTGGATTTTAGAGCACACACCTGAATCTCGTCAGATTGCATTGTTCTCTGCAACGATGCCTAAAGAGATCAAACGTGTTGCCGATGCGCATCTTAATAATCCTGCGCACATAAAAATTGCATCTAAAACAGCTACAGCAAGTACTGTTCGCCAACGTTACTGGATTGCTCAAGGACTCAATAAATTAGATGCGTTAAGCAGGATTCTAGAAGTTGAACCTTTTGATGGCGTTATCATCTTCGTCAGAACTAAGGTTGCGACAGAGGAGTTAAGCACAAAACTTCGTGCCCGCGGATTTTCTGCAACCGCACTGAATGGTGATATTCCACAAGCAAGCCGTGAGAAAACTGTCGATAAGCTAAAAAAAGGCGACATCGATATTCTTGTTGCAACGGACGTTGTTGCTCGAGGTTTAGATGTTGACCGCATCAGCCATGTTGTAAACTATGACATTCCATACGACACAGAAGCTTATGTTCACCGTATCGGTCGAACTGGGCGCGCAGGTCGTTCAGGGGACGCTATTCTGTTCGTCGCACCACGCGAAAAACGCATGCTACGTGCTATCGAAAAGATTTCAGCAAAGTCGATCGAACGCATGGAAATACCAAGCGCAGCTAAAATCAATGAGTTGCGTATCGAGCAATTCAATCAGCAAATTATGGAAACGATCGAGTCTAGCGATTTAAGTTTCTACCAAGAATTAATCGAAAAACTAATCGACGCACGTCATGCAGATCCAATAGTCGTTGCAGCGGCACTCGCTAAGCTTTCTCAAGGCGGCAGAAACTTATTGCTTGACCCTAAATCAGATCGAGCGATGCAAGATGCTGAGAGCAGAGATAGAGATCGCAGCAAAGGCGATTCAAAATCGATTAAAGAAGGGCCGATTCGACCTCTTCAAAAATATCCAGATGTAGAATTAACTCGCTACA
>NZ_LWFI01001469.1:0-544 GCF_001635735.1 Oleiphilus sp. HI0067 | reverse complement strand
CGATCGCATTTACGATGTCGAGCATTCAGCCATTAACTGAAATTCTAGAAAATAGTAAAGACGCGAAGGCTAATCCTGAGGAAATCGTTGATCTAATTGTTCCATATATGTTGGCGGGGATAACCGCTCCAGCAATGGACGTTAATTAACTCGATTAGATCTTGTTGTATTGCTAATCTTTTTTCGGCTTTAAGAGGTTAGCTAAATGATTCAACGCATTCTCATATTTCTATCCAAGCAAGAACTTCATAGTTTTGACTTACACGGAAACCGCACAGTTTATCCAGTCTCTACTGCGAAGAATGGCAGCGGTCAACTTGAAGGTTCTTTTTGTACCCCGCTCGGATATCACATTGTTAAGCACAAAATCGGTCACCAGCTTTCCCGCGATACGGTGTTTAAGGCGCGAACCCCACAAATAAAGTCATTTACTGAAGCTCGATATCTAGCTGAACCTAATGAAGACTGGATATTGTCACGCATACTATGGTTGAGCGGCTGCGAGCCAGGCTTCAACCGTCTAGGAGAGGTTGATAGCAAGAAT
>NZ_LWFI01001468.1:0-655 GCF_001635735.1 Oleiphilus sp. HI0067 | reverse complement strand
AGATGCAATGGCGGTAACAAGCAATGCGCTCATTGAGATAAGAATGGCAGTGTTCTGGTTGACTAGCTCTGCTGAACCGTCACCCGTTTTACCGAGTGCCATATTCACAGCGACTGGTGCAAGGCTTAAACCAATTACAACGATAACCGGGCCGACAACAATCGGCGGCAAGACGCGTTCGATGATCTCGGTTCCGCGCCACGCAACAATGCCCGAGAGCAAAATATATACGCAACCTGCGGCCATTAGTCCGCCCATCGTTGAGGCTATGCCCCATGTCTGGATGCCATAAATAATAGGGCCGATAAAGGCAAAGCTGGAAGCGAGAAAAATCGGAATGCTGCGCTTAGTTATAAGTTGAAAGATGAGCGTGCCAACACCCGCAGTAAATAGAGCAACGTTACTATCTAACCCTGTAAGTAAGGGGACAAGAACGAGGGCGCCGAAGGCAACGAACAGCATTTGTGCGCCAATTAGCGCAGTCTTTGGGCTGAATGCATTTTCATCTGACATCGTGAATCTTCCTTTTCGCTATGTTTAGGGTGAGTTGTTGCTACTGGGTCCCGAAGATCTTGTCTCCTGCATCGCCAAGCCCGGGTAATATATATCCTTTGTCGTTTAGCTTTTCGTCGACAGCGGCGGTATAAATTTCCAT
>NZ_LWFI01001467.1:0-617 GCF_001635735.1 Oleiphilus sp. HI0067 | reverse complement strand
GTGTTTCTTACATTTCTTAATTGGCCTTTCCATGTCACCCGCAGACGAGCAGTTTTGCTCGGATTTAAGACCGCGTCTGGAAATTGAATGGGGGTTATCTCTGTAATGGTAACCTCTGCTTTAGCCGTTGTGTTGAACATAGCAAGACAACATACCAATAAGAAAGTTGTTAAAGACTTAAGCTGCAACGTCGAACCTTTACTCAGAAAAACGATTAAAAAGGGCGGTAGTATTATTTTTGAACAGTGTCTCTTCTTCTTGATTTGCATTCAACAGTAATTATTCAGTCTGTCGAAAATTTATAAATCGGCGCTTTGTTGCAATCTGTTGCTGAACCTTGTGTAAAAAAGGTTCGTTTTTTACATCGCGGACGAGTATCGACACATTGTGCAAACACCTTGTAACACTTCGCTACAAAACGGCCTGTTTTTCGGCGTGCAAGTTCTGTGATCTAGCTAAGCTGAAATTAAGCGCAAACGAAATGCAAAACATTTTAAAAAACGCGCTGCTTACAACGTGACGAAATATCTAATCGTGATGTTGTAGAGGCCACAAGCCTCGCTTAAAGCTGCATATAAGCAGCTTGCAGTTAAGAGCAGGAAGCAAGCAGTACAAGC
>NZ_LWFI01001466.1:0-882 GCF_001635735.1 Oleiphilus sp. HI0067 | reverse complement strand
CTTGCCCAACACCAAACTATTCGTATGCCAGCCCACTGCTTCTGCCTGCATAATTTCGTAGGTTTCGCGATGCTTTAACACGCCGTCTTGGTGAATACCCGACTCATGAGCAAACGCATTAGCACCAACAATCGCCTTATTTGGCTGCACAGGGAAACCTGTAATTGACGATACTAATTTAGAAGCAGGTACAATTTGCGTCGTATCAATTCCAGTCTCTACATCAAACAGGTCAGAACGAGTGCGCACAGCCATCACGACTTCTTCAAGCGATGCGTTGCCCGCACGCTCACCTAAGCCGTTAATTGTACATTCAACCTGACGAGCACCTTGAGCAACTGCAGACAATGAGTTCGCAACCGCCAATCCCAAATCATTGTGGCAGTGAACAGAGAAGATAGCCTTGTCAGAATTTGGAATACGCTGGATCAATTGGCCGATCGTATTGCCATATTGTTCGGGAATCGCATAACCAACTGTGTCAGGAATGTTAATCGTAGATGCGCCCGCATCAATTGCGGCTTCAATGATACGACATAAAAAATCAATCTCTGAACGACCAGCATCTTCGCAAGAAAATTCAACATCATCAGTATGTGAGCGCGCTCGTTTTACTGCGCGAACAGCTTGCTCAATGACAGCATCTGGTTCCATCTGAAGCTTATACTTCATATGAATGGGAGACGTAGCTATAAACGTATGGATACGCGAAGCATTTGCCCCCTTCAGAGCTTCTGCAGCGCGATCGATATCTTTATCTAGCGCTCGAGAAAGACTACATATCCGAGAATCTTTTACCGTATTTGCAATCGCTTGCACAGCACCGAAGTCAGCAGAACTTGCAATCGCAAAACCTGCTTCAATAACGTCGACTCTCATTTT
>NZ_LWFI01001465.1:0-1103 GCF_001635735.1 Oleiphilus sp. HI0067 | reverse complement strand
TATTGGGAACCACACCAAGCGATGCTCCTGTCGGTACATATGGTCTCGTGAATTTGATTGGTTTCATCTGTATTGTTCCGCTTACTGTTTTCTTTGCACCAATTGGCGCATCGCTTGCCGCGAAACTGGATGCGGCTAAACTGAAAAAAGTATTTGCTGTTGTATTGCTTATTACAGGTATTCGAATGTTAGTTCAGTTGGCGCTGTAAATGATGTTTGGCTGATAGTTGCCTAAAAAGTTGATGGATAATAATGAACGATTCAATTTTCGAAAAACGTAAGGAACTCTCCCTTACACGTATTACTAAAGCGGTTTTTCCTGACACGACAAATCATCACGATACGTTGTTTGGTGGCACAGCAATGCAATGGATGGACGAAGCTTCATTCATTTCTGCCACCCGCTTTTCACGCAAACGTCTAGTCACGGTTAGCAGCGACCGAATCGACTTTGAGCATCCTGTACCGGCTGGAAGTGTGGTCGAACTTATTGCTTCAGTCGCAGACGTGGGGCGAACGAGCTTAACAGTACGGGTTGAAATGTGGGTTGAGAGTATGTATCACGATGGCAGAACCAAGGCCATCAGTGGCGTGTTTAAGTTTGTAGCGGTCGATCAAAATATGCAGCCCACGCCAGTAATGGAATTTACTGATTGATATCTTACTGTTGCTATGCGAGCTAAGTAGAATAGAATGATATGTTATATCGTAACTATATTGATTCTCGTTGCGATGATAGTAAATACATATCAGAGGGAGTTAAGGTTTAATATCGGCTATGGATGGTTTCCTCATTAAGAAAAATGAATAAAAAATGCGACGTAACAGAATCACTTTTAATAAGCTGCTCATTGGTCGAATTCAAGTATCTTTCGGTTTTATTGGTCTCATAAGCTTGCTTTGGTACAGTGTCAGCTCTACATCACCATCAGCTTCTACCACTAATCAACGCATCATTCCTATTGAGCTCATCGATCAAAAACAGGATTCAACAAATAATCATCTCCCTCAAAAATCGCAAGAAAAACGGTTTCGAGACCAGCGTTACACAGTAGTGGAAGGCGATACCCTAGAGGCGATATTCAAGCGAAAGCAGCTCTCTA
>NZ_LWFI01001464.1:0-858 GCF_001635735.1 Oleiphilus sp. HI0067 | reverse complement strand
TTACTTGGTTGTGGCCGCTGATAAAGGTACTGCGACATTCTCAGATATCGCAAATCAAATATCTTTGGATCGGGGGCATTGGCTAGGCGATGCATTTGCATCTGGTGGCAGCCAAGGCTACGACCACAAAAAAATGGGTATTACCGCAAGAGGTGCGTGGGTATCTGTTCAAAGATTATTTAAAGAGCTTGGAAAAGATATCCAAAAAGAAACTTTTAGTTGTGTTGGCATCGGTGACATGTCCGGCGATGTGTTCGGCAATGGAATGCTTTTGTCCGACAAGACAGAACTGGTCGCAGCATTTAACCATCTACATATATTTATCGATCCTAATCCAGATGTTGAGCGATCCTTTAAAGAAAGAAAAAGGCTTTTCGAATTGCCGAGATCGTCTTGGGATGATTACAACAAAGACTTGATATCTCGTGGCGGGGGTGTGTTCAGACGAGATGCTAAATCTATCCCATTGAGTCCTGAGATCAAAAAGCTGATCGATGCAGAAGAAGACAGTCTAGCGCCAATGATATTGATCAATCGCTTACTGAAAGCAGATTCAGATCTGTTGTGGTTTGGAGGGATTGGAACTTATGTTAAGGCTAAAACCGAAGCACATACAGATTGCGGAGACAAGGCAAACGACGGCTTGCGCGTAAATGGCGAAGAGCTTCGCGTCAAAGTCATAGGCGAGGGTGGTAATTTAGGGATGACCCAGCGCTCGCGCATTGAGTATGCTCAAAACGGCGGGTTGTTGAATACTGACTTTATTGATAACGCCGCTGGCGTGGATTGTTCTGATAACGAAGTAAACATCAAAATTTTGCTGGGTGGTGTTGTTGCTGACGGAGATATGACCGATAA
>NZ_LWFI01001463.1:0-2176 GCF_001635735.1 Oleiphilus sp. HI0067 | reverse complement strand
GTGCGTTGAATCGCTAGCCAAAGCGACCAGCGATATAATCGGCAGTGGTAGGATGGGTTGGACTCTCAAATACCTCGTGCGTATGACCAAACATCATGAGTTCACCAAGATGGAAGTGTGCCGTTTGATCAGCAACCCTCTTTGCTTGCTGCATATTGTGCGTCACAATCACTATGGTGTAATACTTTTTAAGATCGAGCATCAACGCTTCAATGCGTTGCGTGGATATCGGATCAAGCGCCGACGTAGGCTCGTCCATCAATATCACATCAGGCTGAACAGCAATGGCCCGCGCAATACATAAACGTTGTTGTTGCCCTCCGGACAGACTTGTACCAGGAGAATGCAATTTGTCTTTTACCTCGTCCCATAAACCCGCAGACCTGAGAGACTTTTCAACCAAACGATCACAGTCTTCGCCTTTCTTAACTTGCTGATGTTTTAAGGGCGCATAAGCGACATTATCGTAGATGGATTTAGGAAATGGATTTGGTTGCTGGAATACCATTCCAATATGTTTGCGAACCGCGACTTCGTCCACATCATTGTCATAAACGTTTTTGCCATCCACTGAGACAACACCATCCACTTTTACGATATCAATCAAATCATTCATTCGATTTAAACACCGCAGAAATGTGGATTTCCCGCAGCCTGAGGGGCCAATCAAGGCAGTGATATTGTTTTCTTTGAGCTCAACGCTGATATTCTTCAGCGCGTGATGATCCCCATAATGCAAATTCAAATCTTGCACAGAGATCTTGGTGCGCGAGGCATCAGAGTTACCACTTAACTTCATATTTTCTTCTCAAGTAAATCGCTAACGAATTCAATAGAACGATGATCGATAAGATCACGACAATTCCGGCGGCCGTTTTTTCAACATATGCCCGCTCTGGCATACCTGCCCAAGTAAATATCTGTGCTGGCAACACTGTTGCAGCCTCCATAATTGAACTCGGGGAATCGGGGATAAAGGCAATCATGCCAATAATGATCAACGGTGCAGTTTCACCCATGGCCTGCGCAAGTCCAATGATACTGCCGGTTAATATACCCGGCAGGGCAATGGGCAATACGTGGTCTTTCACGACTTCTTGTTTAGTCAAACCAAGCCCTAAACCTGCCTGACGAATCGATTCGGGCACGCTGCGTAACGCTGCTCGAGAACTCACGATGATAATCGGTAATGTCATTAGTGCGAGCGTAATCCCGNCAACTAATGGGGAGCTTCGAGGCAAGCCAAAAAGATTTATAAATACCGATAAACCGAGCAAGCCAAATAAAATAGATGGAATCGCGGCAAGGTTATTGATGTTCACTTCAACAAAGCGCGTAAACATGTTGTCAGAAGCAAATTCTTCCAAGTAAATCGCCGTCATCACACCAATAGGAAAAGCCAAGGCCATAGTCACTACCAAGGTCAATATCGAGCCGATAATTGCGGATTGAATACCCGCATATTCCGGGCTCTTTGAGTCCCCTCGGCTAAAGAAAATACTGTTCCAACGCTGCTCAACTCGTCCTTGCTCACGCAAAGCATCGATCGTCGTAAGATGTTTTTTCTTGATGTTGTGATGGTGGCCTTTGATGTACTGATCAACTTGATCATCAGCCAAGACCCAAACCCGCTCAGTTTTCCCCAACAAACTCGGATTTTGTTTTATTTGTTCGGGAATGGTGCGCAACCACGCTCGGCTCACAATCGTGCGATAGGTCTTATCAATCGCTTTACGATAAGATTTAGCTGCGTGTTCAGAGTATGTAATATCCACTAACACGTATGTTTGTTTGGCAGCTGGCAGCGCCGTGCGCCCAATATCAAATAAAAAGAACGCCAAAAACGACATGGTAAAGGCAATGCAACCCACCATAAGCGCTTTAAACAACTGAGCTTTTCGTGCGCGTTTGGCTAAGCGCTTGTCATGAAAACAGTGCTCTTTGGCTGATTCAGCTTGTTCATGCGCCACATATGACGCTTGCTTCATGCTTATACTCATAAACGATTAATCTTGTATTTGGCTTTGAACTTACGAATCTGCCGTACCGAAATCATATTCAGAAGTAAGGTAATCACGAACAAAACTAAACCTAAGGCAAATGCAGAAAGTGTTTGGGGAGAATCGAATGCATGGTCACCCACAAGCGCATCGACAATACGCACTGTGACCGTGGT
>NZ_LWFI01001462.1:0-1238 GCF_001635735.1 Oleiphilus sp. HI0067 | reverse complement strand
CATGGTTACTCGCTGAACTGATAATGAAGCTATTGTTTTTTATTTTGCGCGTTTTTTATTTTTTTACGGTTATAAAATTAGCCTAGCACTATCTATACAAACTGCCTTTTTTTTGACCTTCTTTGTAAGCTTTAACGATAAAACAAGGACTTACGTCACTTTTTTACTACGGCGCGACGTTATTTTTATAAAAATAATGAAAATATTGGTCAAAATTTCGACTTTCTCAAATTTTAATCTAGAGTGAATTTTGAAGGCCAAAATAATAAACAGAGGCAAATTTAAAATGTTTCAGCTGAGTTTTAACCAGAAAGTCGGATTTGGTTTTGCGTTCATTATTATCTTGATATTGAGCTCAGGACTCTCATCTTTATGGAATTTAAATGACATCAACGAATCGACGTCGCGAGTTAACCAAACCGCGGTACCGGTCGTAAAGGAAAGTAATCAGGTTCAGATTCAATTGCTAAAACTCGCGAAATTAAGCGGTTTAGCATTCAACGCTGAAGATGCAGATAGTATTCGCGTTTATAAGCGTAAGTTTGATCAAGGTGTTAAAGACTTTGGCGGTCTTTATGAGAGCCTGGAAGAACTTGCAAAAGATGATGCGGATATGAAAGCCCTTGTTATCGGCATTAAGAGTAATTATGACTTTTATCGTTTCGCAGTAACTGAAATGTTCGAAGCAAAGTCGGCTACTTTGCTGGCTAATGAGCAAATGCATAACGAGGCCGGGACACTTTTCGATATGGCTGATGCGCTAGGTGGCTCATTAGTCGATCTACAGTACTTCATGGCAGACGGTAAAGATGCCGAGAATATGGAGCTCGTTGCTGGATTCGCAAACCAAGCAGATGCGAATGCTCTTTCAATCCTTAAGACGGTAGAAGAAGTGCAGCGCACGACAGACCTGAATGCTCTGTCTACCATGGATGACTTTAAGTTTGCACTGCAAGATTCCAAACTTTGGTATGACAAAGGTGCAGACGTCTTTAAAACATTCGGCGATGTGACCCTGCTTGATACAGTTGAACAATCATACGCAGAGTTGAGTGCTCACTTCGATAAAACGCCTTCAATTATCGATTACAAGATGACAGAGCTTGAGCAAATCGAACTGGCTCGAGCAAAACTTCGCGAAGCGGATGCTGCGGTATCGCAATCCGTTGAAGGTCTGGATGAGCTGCTTAAGAGTGCAGATGTTCAGTTCAGCTTCTTGCAAGGTGAAGTATTGGGTA
>NZ_LWFI01001461.1:0-715 GCF_001635735.1 Oleiphilus sp. HI0067 | reverse complement strand
TTGCGCAACGCAATGCTTGTTACGGCATCTGGGAATAAATCCGTGGCTGGAATCGCCACCAAATCTGAGTCTCTAACAGGATCAAATGCCATTGACGCAATGATACCGACGCCCAAACCGAGCCGCACGTAGGTTTTGATAACATCCGCATCAGAAGCGGTAAACACCACATTCGGCTCTAAACCAGCCGCTGCGAATGCCTGATCCAACTTCTCTCTACCAGTAAAACCAAGCACATAGGTAACGATTGGATGCTGCGCTAGTTTCTCAAGCGTCAATGTCGACTCAGAGAGCAAAGGATGATCTTTAGGCAATACAACGACGCGATTCCATCGATAGCATGGCATCATAATCAAATCAGAATGTTGGCTAAGTGCTTCCGTTGCGATCGCACAATCAACCGCACCGTCAGAGCACATTTCAGAAATCTGCGCTGGAGTACCTTGATGCATGTGCAATGAAACATCAGGATAACGCTTCATAAACCTGCTTATAATCGGTGGCAAGACGTATCTAGCCTGAGTATGAGTCGTCGCAACGGTCAACTCACCTGTACGGTTGTCGTTAAATTCGTTTGCAATCTTCTTTATATTTTCAACATGCGACAAAATATCACCCGCAACCGCCAAAATTTTCTCGCCGGCCGGCGTTATTCGCGTTAGGTGCTTACCGCTTCTTGAAAATACCTCTACGCCCAATTCATCCTCAAGCAAAC
>NZ_LWFI01001460.1:0-794 GCF_001635735.1 Oleiphilus sp. HI0067 | reverse complement strand
CGACCTGCATAGAACGCAGATCGAAGCGACGAGCTGCATATAACCTCAGATAAAAGTAAGCACCAATACAAGCGGGTAGAACAGAGATAATTGTGATCACGACGCTCATGTGCATGTGATACGGCAGCTGAAACGCATACATTCCCGTAAAATGCATGGACCAAACACCTAAGCCCATTGTTCCAGAGGCTAGCGCTAGCCAAGCTGCACCTTTGTTATGGCTATGATCTGAGTCGGCATTATCTCGCCACAAACGCTCGACGATCATTAGCATCGCAAACGCTGCTGTTGCCGCAATAATCAACGAGAACAGTACGACTGAATAATCGTAGCTCCCCTCTGTTAGTACAAAACCCTTCTGCGAAAGGTCTTTAAACCGCCACACGCCGCTTTATCCTCAAGCAACAATTTGGCATGAATATAGTCGACAATCTGAGTTTTTCTTGCCTAGACAAAAGACCGCGGCAAGGCCTATTATCGACACAAGCGATATAGCAAAGCTGACGTCATTTATCGGAGCACATTTCTATGGCACGACAATCACCGTTCGAAACTGCCTATATCAACGATCCTAAAATGGAACGTTGCTTTCAGCGTATTTTTGTTAAACAGAGACGATTTTGTTCACCTGATACTGGCAAACCCGAAGTCAGTAAATTACCGAGTTTTATCCTGATTGAAGGAGGATTTATGATCCTCCATGAAGAGGCTTTTCAAGAAGATCTCAAAGATGCGTGGAAGTCTTATGATCAAAGCGGTGATGATGACGAAAAACCCTAGAATAAACCACAGAA
>NZ_LWFI01001459.1:0-721 GCF_001635735.1 Oleiphilus sp. HI0067 | reverse complement strand
GAATCTTCAGTGAAGAGCAATAGCAGGTCACATGAGATGTTGTGGTTTTCGATGCTGTAATTAATTTCAATAGCCAGCGTTTGCTTCCATTGGTTTGAATTCTTGCCAATCAGTTCATTGACTTGAACGTGCTGACCCAGCACTACCGGATGTCCTTGGCTAAAGATGAGATCGATTTGTTCAGCCAGACCATTAATGCAGGCTCCGCTTAATATGCCGGCCATTTCCATTAGCAATTCAAGTTCTGCCTTACTATCGATCTCGCCCTGAAAATTCAGAAGGCTTGCCATGTCCTTAAAGCAAGAGTCGTTGAAGATGAGCAGCGACTCTCCAGAAATGCCTGAACCAATAAAGCCTTGGCATACAGCCGAATAGCTGGATGTCTCTTCGGTATGAGCCAGAGCCATTTCCAGTTCGCCAACATCAATGATGTTAACGTTAGGAATAGGTAATTTTACAAATACGTTCAAATAGCGAGCAAGAAGGTCCGCGGCTTGCCCCATTGCGACGTTGCTAGCCTCTTGCATGTATTCGCGATAATCGATGCTAGTGATGCTGTTGATTGCATCTTTGACGTTCGGATTTGCGGATGCTTCATTGGCTGTACGATAAAGCCCAAAATCTTCCAATAGGCTGATTAATTGCCCTTGGTCTATTGGTTTTTTGAGAAAATCGATCGCTCCCAAGCGCTTTACGCGAGCATTGGCCTCAGGCTGAATAT
>NZ_LWFI01001458.1:0-663 GCF_001635735.1 Oleiphilus sp. HI0067 | reverse complement strand
CGATATCCACCTGAAGACTTTCTACCATCACAGACAAGATCGCTTCAGGCGCAGGTAAAACACCTTTCGTTTTGTCGCGCATCATTGCCGGTGCTATCGGTAGCATCTTCGCGAGTGCAGGATTAGTTGGTTTACCGCCAGGTACTTTATAGCCTTTCACATCATACGGCTGCTGAACTTTCGGGTTCGCTTTGATAAATGCAATCGCTGCATCAACAAGCTCGTCTTCAGACGCGACGATCTCATCGATCAACCCCAGCTCTTTACCTTTCTCTGGCTTAAACTGCTTGCCTTCTGTCAGGTATGGCAAAGCAGCTTGCAGACCAAGCAATCGTGACATGCGCACAACGCCGCCCCCACCAGGAAGCAAGCCAAGCGTCACTTCAGGTAAGCCGAGCTTCACGCCTTCGCTGACAGATATTCTGTGATGACAGGCAAGTGCTAATTCCCAACCGCCACCAAGCGCTGCACCATTAATACAGGCAACAACCGGCTTGCCACAGGTTTCGAGATAACGCATCGACACTTTAATGCTCTGTACCATGTCGTATAACTGCTGCGCATTTTCTCGCTGCGTCGCGAACAAATCATCAAGATTACCGCCGGCAAAAAATGTTGTCTTATTCGAACGAAATACCACACCGTCGAAATCATCACCCTTAA
>NZ_LWFI01001457.1:0-1089 GCF_001635735.1 Oleiphilus sp. HI0067 | reverse complement strand
TTGCAGACGCAGATGGTGTAATCAGCGCCTGTGTGCACGCACCAAGCTCTGGTGTGGTTCGAGAAATAAGCGATCAAGCCATTGCACACCCATCAGGATTAAGCGCTCCATGTGTTGTCATTGATACCGACGGCGAAGATCAATGGTGCGAACTAGAAGCACATGAAGATTATCTAAATCTTGAGCGCGAAAAAGTCCTTAAGTGTATTCGTCGTGCGGGCGTTGCTGGCATGGGCGGAGCTGGCTTTCCAAGTGAAGTAAAACTCCACCCAGCAAACCAAAAGAAACTCAAGACACTGGTCATTAATGGTGTGGAGTGCGAGCCGTATATCACCTCCGATGACATGTTAATGCGCACCTATGCCGACGAAATGCTACGCGGCATAGAGATCATGGCGCGCCTACTTGAGCCGCAACATATCGTATTAGCGATCGAAGACAACAAGGCTGAAGCTTATACCGCAATTCAAGAAGCACTTGCCGAACATCAAGGCCATACTAGTGCCAGCCAATACACGATTGAACTTGCAGTCATCCCCACTAAATACCCATCTGGTGGTGAAAAACAGCTTATCTATATTCTGACAGGTGAAGAAGTGCCTAGCGGCGGCATCCCTGCCGATATCGGCGTCGTATGCCAAAATGTCGCAACGGCTCGTGCAGTGTATCGCGCAGTTCGCTACGGAGAGCCATTGATCTCGCGCATCACAACGCTCACCGGTGATCAGTTCAAAAAATCATGCAATGTTGAATCGCTTATCGGTACACCGATGTCGCACTTGCTCCAGGAATTTCAGTTTCAAGATAGTCGCGATGCGCGCTTAATCATTGGCGGTCCAATGATGGGTTACACCATCGAACAGCTCGATACGCCGGTCGTTAAAACAACAAACTGTATTCTTGCGCCGTCTGCCAAAGAGTTGCCATTTGAAGATCAAGCTCAAGCCTGCATCCGTTGTGGCCTTTGTACAGAAGCCTGCCCAGCAGAGTTATTGCCTCAGCAACTATATTGGTTCTCTCGTTCTGCCGAGTATGAAAAAGCTGAACAGCACAATCTATTTGATTGCATCGAATGTGGCGCCTGTGCCT
>NZ_LWFI01001456.1:0-1551 GCF_001635735.1 Oleiphilus sp. HI0067 | reverse complement strand
CATTATGGGTTAGAGGAAGTAAAAGATCGTATTCTCGAATATTTGGCGGTTCAAGGGCGTGTTAAAAAATTAAAAGGCCCTGTGTTATGTCTTGTGGGTCCTCCAGGTGTAGGTAAAACTTCATTAGGTAAATCGATAGCAAAAGCCACAAATCGAAAGTTTACACGTGTTGCTTTGGGTGGTGTTCGTGATGAGGCAGAAATACGTGGTCACCGTCGTACCTATATTGGGTCAATGCCGGGTAAATTGGTCCAGAAAATGACCAAGATCGGTGTTAAGAATCCGATGTTCCTTTTGGATGAGATCGATAAAATGGGGATGGATCATCGTGGTGATCCAGCATCTGCTCTATTGGAGGTTTTAGATCCCGAGCAAAACTCAACGTTTAGCGATCATTACCTAGAAGTCGATTACGATTTGTCTGATGTGATGTTCGTTTGTACGTCCAACTCGATGAATATTCCGCCGGCATTGCTGGATAGAATGGAAGTAATTCGAATTCCTGGTTATACCGAGGATGAGAAGTTGAATATTTCCGAGCGTTATTTAATTCCTAAGCAAGTCAAGGATAATGGGCTTAAAGAGGGAGAGCTTATAATCGACGAGTCAGCAGTGCGCGATGTTGTTCGATACTATACGCGAGAGGCTGGAGTGCGTGGCTTAGAGCGTGAAATTGCAAAGCTGTGCAGGAAGGTTGTTAAGCAGATTGCCCTCAAAGAAGTAAACGGCCAGTTGCGTGTCGACGCAGATAATCTGTCTGACTTTTTAGGCGTAAGGAAGTTCAGTTACGGTAAAGCGGATGTCGAGGATCGTATCGGGCATGTAACCGGATTAGCTTGGACTCAGGTAGGCGGTGAGTTGCTCACAATAGAGTGCTCGAGTGTTGTCGGTAAGGGTAAAGTTGTTCGAACGGGTTCTCTTGGTGATGTAATGCTAGAGTCTATTCAGGCAGCTATGACGGTTGTTCGTAGCCGAGCCGATGCATTGGGTATTGATGCCAATTTCCATGAGACTAACGATGTGCATATTCATGTGCCAGAAGGTGCGACTCCAAAAGATGGGCCAAGTGCTGGTATTGCCATGTGCACAGCGATGGTATCTGCGTTTTCAGGAGTGCCTGTGAAGGCCGACGTCGCGATGACAGGAGAGATCACGCTTAGAGGTCAGGTTCTTGCGATTGGGGGCTTGAAAGAAAAGCTGCTAGCTGCGCATCGAGGTGGAATAAAAACCGTATTGATTCCGCATGAGAATGAGAAGGATCTCAAAGAGGTGCCTGAAAATATTAAAGAGTCTTTAGATATCATTCCAGTTAAATGGATTGATGAGGTGCTCGATATTGCCCTCGCATATGCGCCGGAAGGTCAAGCGGATTCCTCATCAAAAGGCCAAAAAGGGCAGAAAAACAAAACAAAAGGCTCAGATAGCAGAATAAATACGCATTAGCGTAAATGCTGCCTTGACAGTGGTTTTAGACAGTTGGTATAACTTGTTTCGTCGTCTGGCAGCAGTATTCTAGCGGGCTCTGAGACCACTCAATAGAATTTCTAAAAA
>NZ_LWFI01001455.1:0-785 GCF_001635735.1 Oleiphilus sp. HI0067 | reverse complement strand
GCTTGGCGGACAAACGAATAAGTGGATAAGCCCCATCGCTTACGAATTCTGATGACTCACTTGTTTGATCAATTTTATTCTGCACAAGAAAAATATGATCTTGTCGATCTAATCGCGCTAAAAAGTCATTCCAATCATTTTTTGGATCAAAATTTGGTTCTTTTTTTCCATCAAAAACTAACAGAATAAGATCAGCTTGGTTTATTTCGGCCCAAGCTCGCTCGATACCAATTTGTTCAACTTTATCAGAACTATCTCTCAAACCAGCAGTATCGATAATGTGTAAAGGCAAGCCGTCTAAATTGATTTGCTCTTTTAAGACGTCTCGTGTTGTCCCTTCAATATCAGTAACAATCGCGGAATCCGTTCCCGCCAAAGCATTTAATAAACTCGATTTCCCAGCATTTGGACGCCCCGCAATAACAACTCGAACCCCCTCAGTGAGGAGGGCACCTTGATTCGCTGAACTCAAGACTCTTTCTAGACTAAGAATCAAGCCATCTAATTGTTGCAAAACTTGGGAATCAGCAAGAAAGTCTATTTCTTCTTCAGGGAAATCAATCGCAGCTTCAACGAACATCCGAATTTTAATCAATTCATTCGTCAAACTTGTAATGCGCTTCGAAAAATCACCATGCAAAGAACGCAAAGCACTGCGTGCTGCAGCCTCAGAATTACTATCAATTAAGTCGGCTATTGCTTCAGCTTGAACTAAATCTATCTTGTCATTTAGAAAGGCACGCTGAGTAAATTCTCCAGGCTCTGCTAGTCGAGCTCCATGAGCC
>NZ_LWFI01001454.1:0-34788 GCF_001635735.1 Oleiphilus sp. HI0067 | reverse complement strand
CATGCGATCCCAGATAGATAATTGAGAACCAAAATTTAGATTATGGTGTTCGGGAGCAGAACTGTGATGAATCTGATGTTGCGCAGGACTAATAAATATTCGCTCTAGTGGGCCAAATGATAGCCAAATGTGAGAATGGCGAAGGTTTGCCCCAAACAGGTTGAATGCAAAGCGTGCGGCGTTGACTCCCATAATTGTAGTGAGATCTATATTCTGGCCTGAGCAATAAAAAAAACATCCTGTCACTACACCGGTCACTAGTACATCACGCGTGTATTGCAGCGCAGACTCTACGGGATGAATACGATAGAGTGTAAGGGGGGTCATTGTCCTTGCGGAGTGGTGCCATTTATGGAATTGCCAAAGCCATGGTATTTGATGCATCAAACGATGGAGCAGATAACGTGACGCATCTAATACTAGTGTAAGGGATAAGCTGTACGAAAGAATTAAAAAAGACTGAGACACTGTTGATGTTTCGGTGCCTGACAACTCTAGTGGTCCAAACACAAGGGTAAGCAGCTTGACTGTATAAAACCCTACTGAAAACGCGCTGATAATAAGCGGAATAAACAAGAGTGCTTTTAAGGTTGCGTTGAGGCAGAGCAGTCCAAAATCGATTGCGCTTGAGCGATTAAGCCAGATTGCTTTGGGGAAGATGAAGCGCAGAAGTCCAGCTAGAAATAGAGATTGTGAAAGGCTATTTCTTGAACGCCAAATGTGACGATGATAAACCCAGGTTGCAAGAATGAGCGCCGATAGAATATAGCCAAAATAAAGACGTTTGTTTGGTTCCAGTAAAAACTGCATGGGAACAAGTACAGCTTCGTAAATTGCCTCTTCATCTATTGGGAATAGCATTGCTGGCCAATTGTGTCCTTTGACTTCTTGAATTAATCGTTGTTAGCAATTAGTAATAATAATAAAATGTATTCTCATTTGCATTTTAATTATCTAGTATTTTCACTTTATGAAATCAACATTTAGTCCAAGTCGACGACGCTTTCTGTTTGCTGGTGGTTTGGGGCTTACTGCAGTTTCTTTAGCATATGTAGGTTTGGGTTCATCAAAGAGGGGGGGAAGTAGTGAACTCTTTTTGACTGCCCACAAACACAAGAATCAACACTTCGTTAGTGCGATGAACTTGGGGGGCAATGAATATTTTCGGACTTCAACACCCTCTGCGTGCCATAGCATAACAACCCACTCAGCAAGCAATACAATGGTTGGGATTTCCAGAGATCCCGAAGCACCGGCACGAGCGTTTAATGCTCAAAATGGTGAATCTATTTCGCATTTCTTCCCTCGAGAGGGGCGACACTTTAATGGCCACGGCTGTATATCTGACGATGGGCGTTATTTCTTTGCGACGCAGAATGCTTTCGAAGAACAGCGTGGCGTTATTGCCGTTTATGACATAGAGAGTGCGCAACAAATGGAAGAATATGACAGCGGTGGACAGGGGCCACACGAGATTCACTTGCTCAGTGATAAGCGGACGCTAGTGATTGCAAATGGAGGTATACAAACGCATCCAGAAAGTGGCCGGAAGTCGCTCAATCTTGCGAAGATGCACCCTAAGTTGAGTTATCTAGACAGTAGCTCTGGGGAGCAACTCGATCACTTTGATTTGCCCGATCGGCGTCTAAGTATTCGGCATGTGGCAGTCGGTAGTGATGACACGGTGGGGTTGGCACTTCAGTACAAAGGTAAGCGAGAATTCCCGCCGGTGGTTGGCTTTCAAAAAGGGCAGCGAGAGATTCAGTTGGTTAAGTCGGATGACGATCAGACCCATTGGAAAATGAATCAATACACTGCAAGCATTTGTATTCATCCTGAAACGGGTGTCACTGCTATAACTTGTCCCCGAGGCAATCTCATCACATTTTGGGATTCTCGAGATCGTAAGTTTATTAGTTCAATAGAAATTTTTGACGCGAGTGGTGTCGCTTTAAGCCGGGATGGCAGGTACTTTTTTGTTACCTCTGGTACTGGTTCTTTGTATCACATTGACGCTCATGCTTTGGCACTCAGCTCAGTCTCAATTCCTGAATGGCCAAACGCCCATTGGGGAAATCACTTCAGCCAAATAACGGTGTAAACATGCTGATTAATCTAAACCTAAGCACGAGGCTGAGTTCATTGCTCTTGCCTTTGTTTGCGATCTCATTGTTGGTAAGTGCGTCGCCGAGTCGTGGGCAAAACACAATTAGCGACTCGAACCTTGTCCGCAAATTTGATGCGAATATACAAGTTGTAAAGGCCGCGAATATTTCTGGAAAAATATCGCAGGAAAAAATCGATGTGCTTGCTGAACAAACTGAAGAGTTGCTCGATGCATATCGTGAATCCTACGAACAGCTAGCGCGCTACCAGAAGAACATCGCCCATCTTGAGGTGATGCAATCGCGCCAAAGCGAACAAAAAGCGTCTTTACGCAAGCAGATGCTAACTTTATCTGAAACTGAAACAGCTTTGGTTCCTTTGTTGTTAAACATGATTGATGCGTTAGAAGCGAGTATTGAAAAGGACTTACCTTTTTTACTCGTAGAACGTCGCGCGAGGATTAAAGCGCTGCGCAAAATGATCAGCGCGCCAGATTTGTCTTTGCCCAACAAATATCGTCAGGTGCTCGATGCCTATGAAATTGAACGAGACTTTGGTTATACGCTCGAGACTTATGCTCAGGAATTATCTTTGGATGGTCGAGAGACACTTGTTCAAATACTTAGGCTTGGCCGAATTGGGCTTTACTACCAGACCTCAGATGGTTTGCGACAAGGTCTATGGGATCGAGAAAAATCAAAATGGCAATCTTTGGACGGCTATTCAGATTCAATTAGTGATGGTATCTCAATGGCGAATGAACAAGTTTCACCAACGCTTTTAAATTTACCTGTTTTGCCTCATAAGCAAGTGATCGAACAGCAAGGGCATGAAGTTAAGGCGACAGAGGGAAGTGCGAAATAATGCGTTTGATTAATTTGAAAATCAACACCCGTCTTCTGAGGAAGTTGGTACAGGATAAGTTGCTCAAGCGCAGCTGTGTGTTTCTCGCCATGCTGGTGTGTATCAGTGCCAACGCTCAAACTGATAATGAAACTAGCTTAGATATCTTGCTGACTCAATTGAACCTAGATAAGACTAATGAAGCGGCTATTCATCGTGAGCGAGAAAAGGCGTTTTTAGCCGAAAAGAATGAACAAGCTACTAAGCTTGCCGATATGCGTAAACAAGAGCAGCAGGCCAGAATTCAATACGATGCGCTGCAGAAAACGGTAATGGCAGAGGCGCAAAATCTTGAGGCATTAAGCGAGCAACTAGAAGAACGTGCTCATCACTTAAAAGATTTGTTTTCTGTGGCAAGGCAGGTTGCCAGTGATACGCAACAAGACATCAATGCGTCTCTTAACTCTACCCAATATCCAGATTTGAGGCAGACTTTACCGTCTTTACTCCAAAGTAAGTCTTTACCTGAAATCAAAGATTTGAAAGCCTTGTGGTTCGTGTTGCTGAAGGATATTCAAGCATCAGGTGAAGTCACGAACTATCCGGCAGATGTGTATCAGCAAAATGGAGAGAAAATTACGACTTCCGTTTTGCGTATGGGGCCATTTACTGCGCGCACAGATACACAGTTCCTTAGCTATGTAGCGAAGCAACAACGTCTGCAAGTTCTTGCATCGGTGGAAGAGGAGAAGGCGCCAGTTGGAACATCTTCGGCTGGTCTGTTCAACGTGATTATTGATCCAACTCGTGGCCAGCTGCTGGCGCAGATCGAGAAGAAAGCTTCGCTAGCAGATCGCGTTCGTCAAGGGGGTTATGTGGGTGGCGTCATTATTTTGCTTGGCCTTACCGGCTTGGCTTTTACCGCATGGCGTTTGTTCTATCTCTCGAAGGAGCATGCAAAGGTTTGGCAGCAACTGTGCAATCCGGAAGCTATTTGCAAAGAAAACCCTCTAGGCCGGGTATTAGCGGTCGGAAATGAGCATCTCTTGGCGACGGAAAATCTTGGTGCGGAACAACTGCATGATAAGTACGAAGGTCTGGAAGTGAAGTTAAATGAAGCGGTGTTGCGCGAAGCGCCATCGCTCGATCGAGGAACAGGCTTTATTAAGTTGCTAGCGACCGTTGCACCTTTGCTGGGTCTATTGGGAACTGTAACAGGAATGATTGCGACTTTTCAGGCCATTACCTTGTTCGGAACGGGAGATCCAAAACTAATGGCGGGCGGGATTTCTCAAGCGTTGGTTACGACGGTTCTTGGACTAATTGTGGCCATTCCCTTGTTGTTTGGTCATAGCTTGGTCGTGAGCCGTGTCAAAGGTTTACTGTTGATCTTGAGTCAAGAAAGTTTGTCGCTGGTTGCTCAGACTTTAGAGGGTACTTCTCTCCAAGTTAGTCGAATCGAAGACGGCAAGTAGTCATCCATGGATTTCACAATGCTCTTTATGCAAGCCTTGCGGTGGCCATTTATACAGCCCATTTCTAGTCTATTCGAACAGGGTGGGCCAGTTCTTTGGCTGATTTCGATTGTGGCAATGATTATGATCGTCTTAGCTGCCGAAAGGTTATGGTTTCTAACCCTATCTTATAAGAGTGAGCGGGACCAAATCACCTCGCGCTGGCAAGCGCGACAAGACAAAGGTAGCTTGATCGCGCATCGCGTTAGGCAGGCGATGCTTGCTAGATTTAAACATCAATTAAGGCTCCATCTCTGGATTTTGCGCGGGCTGGTGATGATATGTCCGCTGTTGGGCTTGCTTGGCACTGTAACGGGGATGATCAGTGTATTTGACGTAATGGCATACAGTGGTACAGGGAATGCTCGCTCTATGGCGGCAGGTATTTCGAAGGCAACGATTCCAACGATGGCAGGAATGACAGTTGCAATTGTTGGTTTGCTATTAATAGCTAGGATTGATCGACTCGCTAGATCAAGGCAAGAAGCACTTACGGCGCAATTAAGCGTTAGTTAACAGAGTTAAAACGAGCATGAATATTAAGCTTCCTTATTTGAATTCCAGTGACAATGAAGACGAAAACGCAATCGATATGACCCCCATGTTGGATATCGTATTTATCATGTTAATCTTCTTTATCGTTACGACTTCATTTGTGAAAGAAGCGGGGGTTGAAGTAAATCGACCAGAAGCTGAGTCCACCAAAATCCAGAACAATAATTCAATCATGGTGGCGATTACACAGGATAATCGGATTTGGATAAATCGTCGCCAAGTCGATCCGAGAGCGGTGCGTCGAAATGTTGAGCGCTTATTATTTGAAAGCCCAGAAAGCGGTGTAGTGATTCAAGCAGATGAATTCTCTCAGACTGGGCTGCTTGTTAAAGTGATGGATCAGATTAAGCTGGCTGGCGTCGAGAATATAGCGATCGCTGCCGCCAAAGGCAGCCAATAATATGCTTGCTCGTATTGCTGTGCTTTTGCCGTTAGGCATGGCTGTATGCCTATGCTTGTTCTGGTTGATGGCAAAATTGATTGAACCTTCGATACACCAGCCTACATCTTCCAAAACCTTACTAGTTGTAGATTTTTTGAGGGCTAAAACCAATTCAGATTCAGAACCCCCTGAGGAAGAAAGGCGAGAGTTGGCAGACGAGATTCCTGAGCAGCCGCAAATCGCACCTCCCGCTCTAATGCTTCCTGATATTGCAAATCAAAAGCTATCGATTGAGATGCCATTGTTCGCTGATGAAGTTGCCATCGAGGCGCCTATTTCGTTGGCAGAGCTTTCATTTGAAGGCATTAACAATGAAGCAACGACAAGTCTAGGAAATAGCCGAGAATTGGTTGCAGTGAGAGAAAGCACACTTACTTATCCTCCTAAAGCTCAACGAAGGCGAATAGAAGGATGGGTGGTATTTAATTATATAGTAACTGCAGAAGGCAAGGTGACTGACGTTGAAATCGTTGAATCTTCCCCTCCAAGAATTTTTGATCGTGTCGTGTTGAAGGAGGTAGCTCGATGGGAATACCTGCCTCGTTTGGTCAATGGTCAAGCGCAAGCTACGCGTGTTGTTGAGCGTAAGTATGTATTTCAGCTCTAACCGATCCATTTTACGGCATCGCAGTTTATCTCTGGTGCTCACGTTCTTTATCTCGACTGGGTTGTCGCATGTAAGTTTTGCGACCGATTTTCAAATGCCTCCAAGTGTTGCTGCGGGCGGAAGTGAAGGCTCTGCTAGTAAAAAATCCCTTGTGTCAAAAGGCACCTACAATTTACTAGTTGATGTGCAAGGTAGTATTGATGAAGGCGATATTGATGGCGCGTTTGAGAAACTTAATCGATTGATCATTCGCGTACAGAAGAACGCCTATGAAACGGCCGTCGTCTTGAAAACGGCGGGTTATATTTATGTCAGCCGCAATGAAAATACTAAGGCAATTGAGCTACTGGAATTAGCTCATAACATGAGCGCTCTGGTTCATGAAAATCAGCAAAAGTTGCGTTATGACTTGTCTCAACTTTATCTTTCTGAAGATCAATTAATTCTGTCTATTCGTTATCTACAATCTTGGTTGGAGCATGCAAAGAAGGATGAATTGAATGCTGCTGTGTTTATTCGTTTAGGTAATGCCTATATACAGGCTAAAGAGTATCAGGAAGCGGTCAAAAGCTTTGAGCGGGCAGTGGCTCAGAGTGAAACGCCTGTCGAATATCATTTGCAGTTGCTACTAGCGAGCTATGTGATTCAAAAAGATTATGGGAAAGGTATTCAATTACTAAAAAGAATGGTCACGCTTTATCCTGGTAAGAAAAAATACGTATTACAATTAACAGGGCTATACGACGAACTTGAACAAGAAGACAATGCTTTGGGAACTCTCGAATATGCTTACAAAAACCAGTTGTTGAATGAGACTCAAGAGTTGAGTGATTTGGCGTATCGCCTTATCACTAGAGGGTATCCGCATAAAGCAGCGGAAGTTCTTGAAGCAGGTTTTAAAGACTTCATACTTTGGTATACGGCCGAGAACTATAGCTTGCTCGCACAAGCACACCTCGATGCGAAACAAGTAGACAGGGCAATCCCTTATTTAGAGAAAGCGATATTGACCGCAACAACGCCGAACTCAGCTCAAGCGCTAAGCCATGCATATATTGAAATGGAAGACTATGAGAATGCAGCTAGAGCATTGCAAATCGGTTTGAAGAGATCAAGCAAGGATCAGCAGCGTTACCTCAATTTATCTTTGGGGCATGTTTTATTTAAACTAGGTCGAAATGAACAGGCGTTAGCGGTATACAGAAGATTAAAAGATGATGTGTCGCTAGACGAACAGGCCAAAGTATTAGTGAATCGCTGGTATCGCTATCTAAACAGCTTATAGCGTATCAGATCATTGATCTAATTGACGCACAGGCATAGCTGTTGCAGACGTTACGACTTAAATATACCGAGTAAATCAAGCCATAAGAACAGGCTGGCCTGCTTTCACACCTTGGGTAATGGAATATCTCGAAACGAAATTGGCCGAAATGTCTAAAGCTGAATAAATTTATCAGAGCTTTTTTTTCCGTTCGTTGAGCACTTCGACTTTTCTATGTTAGCCCGAATATTCAAGTTGTGTTCTATTTACTACTTTCTCGTTACCTGAGCATCGATTTATTTGGTTGCGGTGCGCGAACCAGTTCGGGCAAGCCGCAGCGCACTATCTGAATGAGCATGCGCATAATAAAGAATTGCGTGTGATGTACAGAATTTGAGAGTGCTGAATCCTTTTATTGGTGGCATTGAACAGCGTCAGATCTGAGATATTTCGTCGAAGCTCGGCGAAAGCAAGATGTTAAATCTTCAACTGTGAGCCGAAGTTTTTCTTTAAGCAGATACCCAATCTTGCCGCCAGGAAGTGGCGGGCTTAACGTGGTTGGGGTCACCTCCCATACTTATCTTTCAAGGTTGGAGGGATGGCAGGCAGCCAAACCCAATAACTTGGGAGGAGCAGAATCTGCTTTTTGATGGGCTGCTTGAACACCTTCGTGAGATGTGTTTGTGGAAAGTTAATGTCGGCTGCAGGGAGCAAGAGGTCTGTCAGCTAAACTGGGATTGGGAATTTGAAATACCAGAGTTGCAAACCTCGGTGTTTATTCTTCCAGGCGACATAACGAAGAATGCGAGCGAGAGGATTGCCATTTTAAACTCGGAGGCAATATCACTACGCACTACTCAGTGCCTGAAATTCAGGAGCTCATGGATGCAGTGGAGAAGATGGCTTTTGAACCAATACATTCGACACCGTCGCTGACGGTAATTCGGATTCGAGGATCCCGCAAAACTCCCGCACGGGAAATAAAAAAGGCCTAGTTCAGTGAACTAGGCCTTTGGAATAATTGGTGGCTACACCGGGATTCGAACCTGGGACCCCATTATTATGAGAGGTTGCGTTGTTTGTAAGTGATTGATTTACAAAGAACTGGGGTAAGGCCATATCTCCCTTATCCTGCATTAGACTGCATAAGGCTTTATAAAAGTCACCGAATTTTCCCATATGGCTGATAGGCGCTCTTTAGTTGTGTGCCGCAGTCGTTTTATTTTTTGTGATGTCAAAGTTTTGTAGTGATCTGTGTTGATTGCTCTGTCATAAATATTTGATGAGATGTGCTCGATTTATATGATGTGTTATCAATTTCAGGGAGTTTTTATCTCGGGTTTATCTTGGTGGAAGTGTGACTAGCTTCAAGAAATGGAATTTGATGAGCTAATTTATCTTCTGTAAGTATCTAGCGCATGTAATTATAAAAACTCAGTTTTATATGGATGTTTTGGAATTGCACAGGTATGTGTAAATGCTTCTTTCTAATTCCTGTTTGATTAATTCTATTAGCGCGATTTTATGTTGGTCTCTGCGCGCACCCATACTTGCACCTGACATTACATGTAATATTTTTGACAATATTACATGTAATGTTTATAGTGGCTTACATGAAAGTTAAATCTTCAGCACATTATCAGCGCGAGTATCGCAAGCGTCTGCGTCAGCAAGGCTTTGTTAAAAAGGAGGTGTGGATTCTTCCTGAGCATACGAAGTTATTGTCAGCTTATGAGAAAAAGTTGCGGGTGCGTGAATTGGATCTGTCGGTGCGTAATGAGCGTCAGTTAGGAATAGATCGAATAACAAATGGATTAGGAGTGTGTATGGGATTAGATAATGGTTTAAAGGCTTGGACTACTGTTAGTTTGCAAGAAGGTTTGCTCCGAGAACACTTGTTCGAAAGTGGTCGAGCCAAGCTCCAATTGATTGATGGGGTAGAGCCAGCGTTGCTTATTGAGATGAATGAATATGGTGATCTACCGATTTTTCTCACGGTTTCTGGTGAGCAAATAATTGTAGAGGCTGTTTTGTGGTCTGTAGATGAGGTTGTTGATGTTGCGGCATTTAATGATGCCATCTTGAGAACGCACAAGTATTTTCCATTGTCGACAATAAGCTTGGACAAAATTGGCGACGAGGGCGATTACTACCACATGTTTGGTGCGCTCAGTTCAACTTCATTGCTGTCAAACGTTGTGTTTGAAATCGAAGTTTTAGCTAGTAACGTGATTCAAGCGACAGAGGCATATAGCGAGTTTTTGGATGTAACTCTTGATAAGAGTGCGGCGGCTAGTTGATAGCTTGGTTAACTAATTAGGAGCAAAGTAATGAACATTTGGGCAAAGATGATGACAGCGCTTCGTGGTGGTGTTAATGAAGCGGGAGAGGCGATTGTTGATAGTCAGGCGTTACGTATTCTGGATCAAGAGGTAAGAGAGGCATCACAAGCTCTGCAAGATTCAAAGAACAGTTTGGCAGAAATTATGGCTAGACAAAAGGTTGCCGAAGAAAAGGTGGTTGGCCTGAAAGCGCAAATTGAAGAGCATGAAGGTTATGCTATCAGGGCGCTTGAAAAAGGTGATGAAGGATTGGCTCGTGAAGTTGCCGCGAAAATTGCTGATCTAGAAAGTCAGAGTATGCAAGAAAAAGAGTCGGCAGGCAGCTTTGCGGCAAGTGCTGATCAAATGCGAACAGCAATTACGCAAACCGAGCGTAACCTCAAGCGTTTGAAGCAACAGGTTGATACGGTTAAGGCTAATGAAAATGTTCAACGGGCACAAGCTGCCGTAGCTGAACGTCATAGCGGCTCACATTCAAAAATGAGAACGGCAATGGACTCATTAGATCGGATCAAAGAAAAACAGGCGCTTAAGTCTGCACAGATGGCAGCTGCTAGTGAACTTGCTGAAGACAGCTCCGCTACATCGCTTCAAGCAAAGCTTGAAGAAGCCGGTATCGCTGCGAGTGGGAGCAGCGCTGATGACATCTTGGAACGCTTGAAAAAGAAGTCTACGTAAAAGATAACCAAGCAATACTAGATTTTATTCAGAGATAGCGGAAGTAATACAAAGGAGGATTGGAAATGTTTGCGATATTTTTAATGGATGATATGGATCCGTTTTATCAAAATATATCGTCGTTCCCAACTGTATTCTTTACATTCCTTTTGCTTGTTGTCGTGCTGTATTGGGTCGTCGCAGTTTTGGGCTTAATTGAAATTGATGTGCTGGATTTCGATATTCCCGAAGCCAATGGAATTGATATCAATGCCGAACAGGGTTTGAATAGTGCGAACGTTTTAGCTGGCTTGATGTTGCGCTTTGGTCTTCATGGCGTTCCGGTCACAATTATTTTGTCGTTTATCGCATTATTTGGTTGGGTCATTTGCTACTACGTAGTGCACTTTTTGATGGGTATTTTACCAGAAGGTTTGTTTAGTCTTTTGGCTAGTATCCCAATATTGCTTGGGTCGCTATATATTTCCGTCATGATAACTGCAGCGCTTATCAAACCATTACGGCCTTTGTTCAAAAAAGCATCTCAAGAAACAGTCAAGCGCGTTTTGGGCCAAACGGCTGTAGTTAAAACATCTCGTGTGGATAACAGCTTTGGGGAGGCAACTCTTGAAGATGGTGGCGCCGGGTTGTTGCTGAAGGTGCGTACTGATGGCAGCGCAAGTTTTTCTAAAGGAGATCGGGTTGTGCTGCTCGAATATAACAAAGAAGAAAATACTTACCGCGTGATCTCTGAGGATGACTTCGCGGGAAGCTGATCAAATTTTAATTAAAGATACAATCTTGGAAATGGAGTAACCACTATGGCCGATCTGTCTGTGTTGATGCCTTTGGTATTTGGTGTAGGAATATTTTTTGTCTTTCTAATGGGCTTTGCTGCGCTGTTTAAAGCCTTTTACATAAAGGTAGAGCAAGGAACAGCTCTGATTGTTAACGATATGTCGTCAAAACCAAAAGTTCACTTCACTGGTGCTTTGGTTTATCCCATTATTTATAAGAAAGAATTGATGCGAATCTCCTTGATCACTTTAGAAGTTGATCGAAGAGGTAAAGATGGATTGATCTGTGCCGATAATATGCGTGCGGATATCACCGTAGCTTTCTACCTGCGAGTAAATGAAACAGCTGATGATGTGTTGAAAGTAGCTAAGTCAATTGGTGCAGATCGTGCGTCTGATAAAGAAGCAGTCAATCAACTGTTCAATGCGAAATTTTCAGAGGCACTTAAGACTGTAGGTAAGCAAATTGACTTCGTTAAGCTGTTTGAGAACCGACAAGAATTCAGAGACAAAATCGTTGAAGTCATCGGTGATGATTTGAACGGCTACGTTCTCGAAGATGTGGCGATTGATTACTTAGAGCAAACGCCTAAAGCGTCCCTTGACCCAAACAACATTCTTGATGCAGAAGGGATTAAAAAGATTACAGCGCTAACTGCAGAGCAGAACGTTCGAACGAATATTCTTGAGCAAGATGAAGCTTTGGCGATAAAAAAGAAAAATGTTGAGACCGTTGAAGCAATGCTTGAGCTAGAGCGTCAGCAAGCGGATGCCGAAGAAAAACAGAAGCGCGAAATTGCAACCATTAGTGCTCGCGAACAAGCAGAGACGAAGAAGGTTCAGGAGGAAGAACGAAAAAAAGCAGAAGCGACGACTATTCAGGTTGAGCAAGACCTTCAGGTCCAGAAAGAGAATCAACAGAGAGAAATTGAGGTTGCAGAACAAAATCGTCAACGTGCTGTAGCGATTGAAGAAGAGAAGGTGACACGAGCGCGTGATCTTGAGATTGTATCTCGTGAACGTGAAGTTGAACTTCAGAAGATTGAGGCTGAGAAAGCTGTTGAAATTGAGAAGAAAGAAATCGCAAATGTTATTCGTGAGCGTGTAGCAGTTGATAAAACTGTTGCGATCGAAGAAGAAAGGATCAAGGAAGTTCGCGAAGTATCTGAAGCGGACCGCGCTAAGCAAACTCAAGTGTTAGCAGCAGAAGCTAAAGCTGAAGAGGACAAGGTTAAACAAGTTAAGGCTGCAGAAGCAGAAGAGTTATCTGCAAAACATAAATCTGTTGAGATTACGACTATTGCTCAAGCTGAGCTTGAGGCTGCAGCTAAAGAAGCCGACGCGAAGAAAAAGCTAGCAGAAGGTACGCAGGCAGAGCGCGCAGCCCCTGGATTGGCGGACGCTAAGGTTCAGGAAGCAAAAGCAGTAGCTCTTGAGAAAGAGGGTGTGGCAGAGGCGACTGTTATACGTGCTAAAGGTGATGCTGAAGCTGATGCATTGTTGGGTACAGGTAAAGCAGAAGCAGACGTTACTGCTGCACAAGGTGATGCTGAAGCGAAAGCTGCGCGGGAACTTGGCTTGGCAGGTGCTGAAGTGACCCGAGAGCAATTCAAGGCTGAAGCAGATGGCTTAGTAGATAAGTTCGAAGCAATGAACACAATGAGCGAAGACGCACGAGAGCATGAAGAATTCCGTATGAGCCTAGAGACAGCTCTGAAAGAAGCGTTGGCGGCAATTGATGCTGGTAAAGACATCGCTCGTGAAAATGCAGAAGTCTTAGCTGTTGCTCTACAGAAAGCGAAGATCGATATCGTGGGTGGAGAAGATCACTTCTTTAACAATTTTGCGAAATCCCTATCAATTGGTAAAGCCGTTGATGGCCTCGCAGATAAGAGTGATACGATCTCATCTTTGGTTAACCGTCTGATCGAAGGAAAGAAACCGACTGTCGTCGAGAATGAAGAAGCCTAATGTTTATTCGCCAGGTTTGAACTAACCGGTTAATAACGAGGGGCTGGGCTCAGGCCTAGCTCCTTTAGATTTCTTTAAAAGGATGATGACATGGTTCAGAACGTCGAGAACGATGAGAGCATTGTAGATAATGCCGTAGCCGAAGGTGGTGCTTACGAGATCATTCGGAAGCGTCTGGTAGATCAAGGTGATCGACTTTATCAGGGGGCTAAGGGCTTAAACGAAGCGCGTTTAGAAGAATTTGGCAGCTCAGATATGAGTGTCACGGCGCGGGTTCGTGTTCGTACCGAGAATAACTGCATTGCTCGGGATATTGTCCAGGTAGGTGGCCAACTCCTGTTTGGTTACAACGTCTTTATTGGCTTAAAAAAAGAGACGAAAATAGAAGATGTTTTTGCTCTGTTCAATACAGTTCAAACAGACTCTGGTATCGAACTAGAAGCCGCTAGCTATGACGGTTCTTTCCTATCTGAAAGTAGCTTTGTAAATGATTTTGATGAGCTATATCGCTACTACAAGCACACAAAACTCGTTCAATTAAGAGTCAAAGACGGCAAGCTACTTGCCGGATTTCAAATTGGCGAACGGCTTGAAGATATTCGTGTATTCCGCTGGAGCGTTTCCCCAGACGGAAAAGAGATCAAGTATATTGATAATCGTGGTGAGCGTGATATCCAATTGCCTTCACCTTATGATTTTGAGTGGATTACTACCTCTCGTGAAGACAGCGTCAATGGTCGGCATCCACACATCAACATTCTAGATACAGTTTTCGTTGAGACCGTCGGTGGCGATCTAACCATTAAGGTTGAGAACAACACTGAAGACGGATTAGGCATTTACCGTGAGCCCGTAGAAGACAAAACTCAATCTCTTGATGATGGGCAAATAGACTACGCTCAGGTTGGCAGCTTAATTCTTCTCAAAATCAGGCCTTATCGCGAAGAGAATTGGCGATACCTGATTTTTAATACGATGACCCAAGACGTATTACGAGTGGATGCGATTGGCGAATCTTGTGTCCAATTGCCCGAAGATCACGGCATAATTTTCCCCGGTGGCTATTACCTTCAAACGGGTGAATTCAAAACTTTTGATGATGAAGTTGAAGGCCTCCAGTTTAAGCGAATGTACCGTTCTCCAAATGGTGAAGATGTGCTTTACGTCTTTTATCAGCCGGAAGAGGGGATGGTAGGCCTATTCGCCTACAACATGATCGAAAAACAACTTCAGAACCCTGTATATGGGCATGGCTATGCGTTGGCCGAAGACGGGCGTTTGGTGATTTTCTCAGCTGAGGCTGAGCCGACCCGCGTGCATCCAATGCAGGTTTGGAAGACTCCTTACGAGAGCGCCGAATTTGCGAGTAAAGCGTCTCCAAGTCAGACGTTTTATGGTCGAATAGGGAATGCAGAGCTCGTTCGTGGCGTGTCTGATCTGTACAGCGTGTGCAGAATGATAGACAACCAATCTGTTTCTTCTCGTCTTTATGAGGAGCTAAGTAAGGCTGCGAAGAAAGTATTTGACGACCACTATTGGATTTCAGAGCCCGAGACAGAGTCTTTAGCGACTATCATCAAAGAAATTTTGGATACATCAGAGCTTGTGATTGATGAATTCGAAAAGGTTGAAAGCATTCGCCAGCAGTCAGCTAAAACAATGGCTGAGGCTGAAGCAGCGCAAGAAGATTTGTTAATCGAAGTAAGACCCGACAATTGGGAAACGGCGGAACAGTATGTAGATGCTTTAGGTAAGTTACGCAGACAGCGTGGACACCTAATTACAATCAAAGATCTGCGATACATCAATGTCGATCGCATCAACGAAATGGACGAAGCGCTTCAGGAAGTCGAAGCAACATTAAGTGATCAGACTGTTGAGTTCCTGTCAGATGAACAAGCGCTTGATCCTTATATTGAGAAGATTGATCAGTTAAATACCGAGGTCGAAAAAGCGAATACAAATGCTTTGTTGGAGCCTCTGGTTGAAACGATTGAAAACACCGCTTCAGGCTTGGATTTACTGTCTGAGTTGATGGGATCTTTGAAGGTTGATGATGCGACGGTTCGTACCCGTATTATTGATGCAATCTCGCATGTTTATTCCAAACTAAATCAAAGCAAAGCTTCCGCAAACTTAAAGCGTAAAAACCTTGGCTCAGAGGAAGCTATTGCCCAATTTGGGGCTCAGTTTAAGTTGTTCTCGCAGAGTATCACCAACGCTTTAGGGTTAGCGACGATACCTGAAAAATGTGATGAACAATTGTCTCGCTTATTGGTTCAGTTAGAGGAGTTGGAAAGCCAGTTTAGCAACTTCGATCAGTTCCTAACTGACATCATGGATAAGCGTGAAGAAATTTACGAATCCTTTGAAAGTCACAAACAGCGGCTTCTCGATGAGCGTCAGCGCAAAGCTCAGACTATCTGTGATGCAGCCGGACGAATTCTATCGAGCATTGAGAAACGCTCCTTGAAGTTTACAGAAACGGATGAATTAAACACGTACTTCGCGTCTGATGCGCTTGTATTGAAGGTAAGAGAGCTTGTTGAAGATCTTCGAGGCTTAGATAGTGCGGTTAAAGCTGATGATATTGAGTCGCGATTTAAGGCGATTAAAGAGCAAGCACTGCGTTCCTTGCGAGATAAGACAGACATTTATGAGGAGGGTGGCAATGTTATTAAGCTTGGTCCTCGTCATAAATTCTCAGTTAATACGCAAGAATTAGATCTAACGATTATTCCTCGTGATGGTGAATTGAATATTCATCTAACGGGCACGGACTATTTTGAATCAATCACCAGTGAAGCTCTTTTAGAGTTGAGAGATTACTGGGAGATGTCTTTGGAGTCTGAGACGCCGCAGGTTTATCGAGCAGAATACTTGGCGTTCCAAGTGCTTGATGCGGCGGAGAAAGAGACTGATAGTTTCAGCCTTGAGAAATTGCATTCGTCAGTACATGCCGAAGGTGAGTTGGAAAAAATAGTTCGTGAGTTTGCTGCCCCTCGTTATAAAGAAGGTTACGAAAAGGGGGTTCATGACCACGATGCAACCCTTATTCTACTAGATATTCTTCCAGCGTTGGCGCAGGCAGATTTATTGAAATTTGATCCTAGTGCACGTGCGCTTGCACAGACGTTCTGGGCACATGCTCAGGCATTGTTAACGAATCTAAAAGCTCATCCACAGAAGGACAAAGTGAATGCTAGAGCAGATACTTATGAAACTTCCTTTAAAGAAGCATTGCTGACCTGGCCCGAGCGAGCTCGGTCTGCAGTCCATATGCGGTCTGTATTTTCTAGCAGTAAAGCTTTGGTGCTTCTATCAGAAGAGGTTCGATCTTATATCGGTTTGTTTGTTCAAAGACATCCAATCGATACCGATTCATTGATGATTGAACATGCTGCATCCTATTTGGTAGAAGAGCTCGCTCGCGATCAAGTAGAGTTTGTTGGCAGTCAATACGCAATTGATTTAGTGGATGAGCTAAAGCGTACTTTGGATGATAAAACTTGGGATCAATACGCGATATCGCTCGATAAGCTAGATGGCTTGCCAAGCGAGCAGTGGAAACTAACGGAAGCATGGTTACATGCTCTATTAGAAGACAAAACAGGCGCCGATGAGGCCTCTAGAGGTTCTTCAAATAGAAATTCTGATAACGCATCCGTAACTAATCGACTTCAACGTTATATTCCCGAAGCAATCGTGCTGCTAAATGTTGGCGATAAAGTAAATCGCAGAACAAGCAGTGTGGATCTAGAGCTTAAAATTGAAGGCTTATTGGGAGATCATCGTTTAATTTCCAATCAGACTATCCAGTTTGGCTTAGATGCTTTTCTACAGAGACTGTCTCACCATCTCAATGTGGTTGTACCAAGCTATCATCACTACTTAAAGGTTCGCCAGCAAGTCATCTCAGAAGAGCGCGATGCATTGCGTCTTGAAGAGTTTAAAGCGCGTCCGCTGAGTTCGTTTGTTCGAAACCGTTTAATTAACGAATCCTATTTGCCTTTGATCGGGGATAACCTCGCTAAGCAAATGGGAACGGTGGGCGAAAACAAACGTACTGATCTCATGGGGCTTCTCATGATGATCTCGCCTCCCGGTTACGGTAAAACAACCTTGATGGAATATGTGGCGAATCGATTGGGTCTGATCTTTATGAAGATCAACTGTCCTTCACTGGGGCATGACGTTATGTCATTGGATCCTCAGCAAGCGCCTAACGCCACCGCTAGGCAAGAGTTGGAAAAGCTTAACTTGGCCTTGGAAATGGGTAATAACGTGATGCTGTATCTGGATGATATTCAGCATACCCATCCTGAGTTCTTGCAGAAGTTCATTTCACTCTGTGATGGAACGCGTCGTATCGAAGGCGTTTGGAAAGGCAGAACAAAAACCTATGACATGCGTGGCCGCAAGTTCTGTGTAGTGATGGCCGGTAACCCTTATACCGAATCAGGGGAAGCGTTCAAAGTACCGGACATGCTTGCTAACCGTGCTGATATCTACAACTTGGGTGATATTTTGGGTGGTATGGACGAGCAGTTTGCGCTGAGTTATATCGAGAACTCAATGACCTCCAATAATGTGCTCGCACCTCTTGCGGTGAGAGAAATGGATGACATCTACAAGTTGATCGATATGGCAAAAGGCAAGGATGTCGCCGCCACAGATTTGAGTCATCAATACAGTGGTGCTGAGATTAATGAGATCACAGAGATCTTGAAGAAGATGTTCGTAATTCAAGATGTAGTACTCAAAATTAACAAACAATACATCGCCTCTGCAGCACAAAACGATAAGTATCGAACGGAGCCTAGTTTTAAGCTTCAAGGTAGTTATCGGAATATGAACAAGATGGCTGAGAAACTCTCTGCGGTGATGAATGAAGATGAGCTGATGCAAATGATTCAGGATCACTACCTTGGTGAGGCGCAGTTATTAACCTCAGGGGCTGAAGATAATTTGCTTAAGCTTGCAGAGCTTCGAGGCAACATGACCGAAGAGCAGTCGTCGCGCTGGGAAGAAATCAAGCGCGACTTCTTGCGAAACAAAGCGATGGGAGGTGACGACGGTGATGTTGGCGGTAAAGTTGTTGCCCAGTTGGTAGACCTTGTCTCTGGGATCAAGGACCTTAAGAATGTGGCTGAAACGGCAACCGAAAGGGAATTGGCTGAGCTTGCCTTGCAGCGAGAGATAGAGTCTCAAGCGATGCAGGTCGAACCAGTAGATAACGTATCTTCTGATCAGTTCTCTGAGGAGATGAATAAGCTAATTTCGGCACTTGAGGGCAATCAGCCTAATGTTGAAGTGGTTAACCAGCCGGTTCCAGGGATTGATCGTATCTTATCGGCTTTGGCCGATACGATCGAACACAGTTTGACGCCGGTTGTTAAGAGCATGGATAAGAAATTAGATATTGATCTTCGAACGCATTATAAGCTCCGAGATGTGTCTAAGCAGTTGAGGAATCTAGAAAGAGCCTCCGGGATTAATCCTACTGTAATCGACTCAGATTCGACAGATTTAGAAGGCTAGTCCGGTCATATGCTGCGAAGCCTTTGGACAGGGGGCAAGATCATAGTTGGTCTGGTGCTGATTATGATCCTTGTTCATGTGATCAATGTAGTGCTTGATGGTCAGCTGAATCAGTATGGAATTATTCCTCGATCTGTGGCGCATTGGTTCCATATTTTTACCTCACCATTTATTCATGGCGATTTGGGTCATCTCATCAATAACCTGTTTGGCCTAGCTATATTCAGTGCTCTATGCCTATTTAGGTCAACTTCCCTTTATGTTGCATGTAGCATTTTTGTCATTGTGCTAACCGGGGTATTGATTTGGTGTTTTGCAAGAGGGGTTATACATATTGGTGCTAGTGGCTGGATATTCGGGCTATGGAGTTTCTCGATTGCCATTGCTTGGTTTGATAGAAGGCTTATAAATATTCTTTGTGGATTTGTCGTTGTGTTTCTCTACGGCGGAATGATTTATGGTTTGTTGCCAAATGACCCGAAAATTTCGTTTGAGGCGCATCTATTTGGCGCGATATCAGGCGCGCTGTTCGCATTTCTTCATTCGCTTTTTTTGAAACGGAGCAACAGAAATGAACAGGAGAAAAATAGAGGGTTATCAGATGGTTAATTGGCTGTTGGAAAAGCTCAAGACTCTCACAAGTCAGAATGTTCAAGTGGATGCTATTCAATGGCAACCAGAATGGTCAGCTTACTTGAATGACAAAGTAGTGTTTTACCGAACGCTATGTATTGAAGACAAAGGCTTATTTGAAGAGCGCGTCAGGCTGTTTCTCGAAACGACGACTTTCGAGGCGGGTCAGTTTGAAGTCACGGATGAAGATCGGCTGCTAGTGGCGGCAAGTGCGGTAATTCCAGTATGGGGCTTTCCAGATTGGCATTACTTTAATGTCCAAAAAGTTTTCTTATTGCCGGCGTCTTTCAATGAAAAATTTGAATGCGGTCAGCCAGACTCACTTATTACAGGAATGGTGGGTACGGGACCAATGGCGGGAAAACTTGCCCTGAGTAAGCCAGCATTGCATTTGGGTTTCGAAAATACAAAAGATAAACAGAATGTGGGTATTCACGAATTTGTTCATCTGGTTGATATGGCCGATGGGGACTGCGATGGCTTCCCTGAACGGCTCAAGAAATTTGCCTTTTCAATACCGTGGTTTGAGTTAGTGGAACAAAAAATATCAGGGATCGAAAACAATGAGAGCAATATAAGAGATTACGGCGCGACAAATAAAGCTGAATTCTTAGCGGTTGCTTCAGAATACTTTTTTGAAAGACCGAAGATGATGAAGGATAAACATCCTAAGTTATTTGCGGCGTTGTCGAATTTCTATCAGCAGGATGTAATGCGTATTGCTGACGATATTAAACCAAAGAAAAAGTCACCTTGCCCATGTGGTAGTGGGAAGCGCTATAAACATTGCTGTATGCCCGAGAATTAGTCTTAGCTAAGCAGCGAGCAAAAAAATAAAGGGAATAAATATGAAATGCCCACAATGCAAAGGATACGAACTTGAACCCAGAGAGCTTGAACCGGGTTTGATTGTAGGCGCCTGTACAAAATGTGATGGCGCTTTAATTTCACTAATGAACTATCGATTTTGGGCTGATCAGCAGTCACAAACTTGCGAAGTCGTAAGCACTGTTGAGGTTGCAGAGGCTGAGGACAACAACGTAGCTCAAGTATGCCCGAAGTGTTCGAAATTTATGACCAAATTCCAGATAGGAACAGAATCCGTAAATCGACTTGATATGTGCAACGGGTGTGATGAAGCGTGGCTGGATAAAGGTGAATGGCAGCTTCTCAAGACGCTAGATATGGCAGACAAACTACCTAAGATATTTACCGATGCTTGGCAGAGAAACATCCGCATTGAAAGACAAGAAAAGCTACATAAAAAGCGTTACGCGAATCTCCTGGGAGCGAATGATTTCGCTCAACTGGATACCTTTAAGCAATGGCTAGATCAGCATCCTGAGAGAGAACAAATTAAGCAATATCTAATCACAAACTTGGATTAAAACTCACTGAAGGAGAAAGAGCATGAGTGAAAACAGAGATTATTTAGAAATGACTTTCCACTCGATTAACTGCTTTGCAGATGACGGAAAATTAGATGTGAATGAGATCAACCAAATTCTAGCAATTGCTTTGAAGGATGGGGTGGTTGATGACAACGAGAAACGTGTCCTTTCAAACATCATTGGCCGTTTGAACGAAGCAGAATTAGATGTTGAGATGCTGTCGAAAGTCGAAGAGATTAAGACTGAGTATCTTAGTTAATCGTATTGGGGCTAAACATGATCGAGTTGAGAGAGTGGTCTGCTGGTATAGTATTCCTTGCTGCAATCGCTGGTGTTTATACGCTATTTTGGGATGGCTTCGATGGTGTTGTGTTAGCAGCCACTTTGGTTTCGTTCATTGCCGCTTATGTAATTTGGCCTAGTAAGAGAAAAGGCCAGAGGCAAGACGGCGGGCGAGTAGTCGACATGATTGAAGTTTTAATTGAGTTTCCTATAGAGTTGTTCGTTTGGATTATGCGCTTTTTAGGGAGGCTTGCAGGAGGAAAAGGTGATGGCGTTGATTTGGATTTTTAGGTGCTGGTGGTGCGCCTGAATCGTTAAGGATAGACAAACTATTGTTTTAGCCTTTTTTATCATCAACCTGAAAAGAACTAACCAAACTATAAAAAATATCATCCGCTTTGGAAGGCTTTTAGAGGTATTTAAAACTCTTTGATCAGCCTATTTTTTATCAATGAAAGTCCCCGAAAAAGTTGCTCTGTGCATTAATTGAAATAGTTGAGATTGTGCTTCTCGTTAAGTCTAGGGCCTCAATGTCTAGCTACCTTAAGGCCTACTAAGTCAGGTGACTTCAGGATTATTACAGACTTAATTTTATCCAATCGATCACTAGTATTAGTTTTACATCATGATAAGTGGATATCACAAAAAAATTTAAGAGAATCAATATGAACCAATTTGAAACGCGCTTTGAAAAAGCTTTGTTTGCTAGTCGCTGGTTGTTAACCCCTTTTTACGTTGGCTTGGTAGTCGCAGTTTTTCTTCTGATATTTAAATTCTTTGCTGAATTACTGCATCTTTTTTCTCACTCTTTAACTCTGAGTGAAGGTGAAATGATCATTGGTATATTAACTTTGATCGATGTAGCATTAATTGCCAACTTGCTATTTATTATAATCTTTAGTGGCTATGAAAGTTTTGTTTCCAAAATAGAAGTACAACATGATGCGGATAAGCCTGGATGGATGGGGAAGGTAGGCTTTTCGGCGTTGAAACTGAAACTGATCAGTTCTATTGTTGCGATTTCTTCCATAGAGTTGCTTAAAGCCTTTATTAATATAGGAGCTTACACAGAGCAGCAACTAATGTGGAAAGTTCTCATCCTACTTACCTTTGTCTTCTCCGGGCTTCTCTTAGCCCTGATGGACAAATTTTCTAGTGGAAGTCATTAGGCGCGGGTAGTTTTATTCCTCGTCAAATACTCGTTGCCATTATGCAGCTATGCGTTGTCTACAGATCTTAGGTCTTACCAGTAAACAATTAACAAGGACTAGTCGTGAAAAAAGTATTGCTGTCACTCCAAGTATTCTTTGGCCTGTTTTTTCTTTTATCTTTCGTCGTTAGCCTTTTTGTTGTCGAAGAAATCCAAGAGCGCTCTAGGGATCTTGTTACTGATAAAGTTATCGCAGGTACATTACCAAAAGTGGGATTTGCGGAAGAAGTGCTAAATTCAAAAGCCGCGAAGAATTACTTGGAAGAATACCAGATCGAAGTTATCGAGAAAGAAATCTCAGAGTTTAAACGAGATCCACACTTGTATGTTGGTTCGATAACTCAACAAGATGCTAACGTTAGCGCTTTGCCATTAGAGTTTAAGACAAATAATCCTCTCAAGGCGGCATTGTTCGAGAAGGTCTTCTCTTGGAAGCAAAGTTTAAAAAGTTATTTAGACGGTACTTTTTCGAAACTTATCACTGATATAAGAATATTTCTGGTTACTAATGTAGTCGCATTATTTATCGCGGCCTTCGGGTGTACCCGATCTGAGAAATTGGGTGGGAGACCTATGGTGATTTCTTCAGTAATCACGATAGCGACAGCTTTATCAACTTATGGCTATGTAAATGATAACTGGCTGTTCAATATCCTACTCAATAGTTTCGCTGGGTACGGCTATTCTGTAGGAATCGTATCACTATCTGCTTGGTTATATTTTGAATATGGCGATAAGTTTGGAAAGGGCGAAAGATCTTAAAAAGATTATGTTATTCTATAGCCCAACTCTATTCTTAATTAGCTCCAAGATAGATTCAGCTGCGTAGTTCTTTGGCATCACATCATGGGCTGTCGCAGAAAGCTGGAATGCCCCTTCCATTGCTGCCATCACGGTAGCGCTTAAATGAATAACCTCTTTATTCTTTGAGGATTTACCGTCCCATACATCTGCTAATAATTGTCTAAGTAAGGTTAATTGCTGTCCAATCAGGTCTTGGTAGATTTCCTTAATCTCAGGCTGTTTTAGTGATTCTCCCGCGATAACGACCCAAGCGGAAACTACTTCTGGCATTTGTGTGTCACCAGTTGCCAAACGGGCGTTAATGAAAGCTTCGAGCTTGTGCCAGGGATCCTTATCCATTGAATTTAGCTTCTCTAGTCTATCGCTTGCTGAAGTAGCGATCCAATTAATCAAAGCAAGCAAAATATCTTGCTTTGTTTTGAAGTGATAGTGAATCAAACCAGGTGCCAAGCCTGCCTCTTTTGCAATAACTTGGATTGAGGCTTTTTCGTACCCATGTACTGCCATTACGCGCAGTAAAGCGTCGACTATTTCTTGTTTTCTTTGTTGCGTATTTGACGGACGACCCATTGTGAGATTCTTTGATCAAAATATTTATTTGGTCATTTAACCAAATTACTTTGATTTTGGCGAATTGTTTATGTAATGTATTTTTTAAATTGGTTAATCAACCAAATTAATTGAAGAGGGAATTATGATTGATGAGCTTAGGATTCAGTGGATATTTAATCTGGAGGAGATGGGTTCTCATCCGAATAAGATGGGCGAATGGTTTGACTATCTCGTCCAAGAATATACGTCAGAGCCTAGGAAATATCACGGCCTAGGGCATATTCATCATATGTTAGAGCTTGCTGAAAAAATCAAAAGTAAGGTAGAAGATTGGGACTCTTTCTACTTCGCAATTTGGTTTCACGATGTTATTCAAGACAAGCTCTTAGCTACTGAAATGTTAAGTGCAGAGAAGTGTTGTATGGCTATGTTGGAGTTAGGATTAGACAAGTCAGCAGCGGATCGAGCTGCTCGCCTAATTCTCGCGACGAAATCTCATGATCAAGACTATTCGGGTGACGTGAAGCTTTTCGTAGATCTGGATTTGTCGATATTAGGCGCTCCAAGAAAAGAATACAGTGCTTACGCTAACCAATGCAGACAAGAATTCAATATACCCAACTGGCTATATCGAAAAGGAAGGATTGAGCTGCTAAGAAAATTTTTGAATAAAAAAAGAATCTACAAATCTGACTGTTTCTGGGAAGAGCTGGAAGCCAACGCTAGGTCAAATATCTCATACGAAATGGAAATATTAAGAAACGGGGGGTTGTTATGAATGTTTGTTCCGAATTTAACTCAGGGATCATTGATCTACTTCCAGAAAGATCAGAAACCTGTTTTGTCATAAAAGGATTGTTCTCGAAATCTGAATGCGCAGAATTGCTCGATAAAGCGTTAGAAGAAGGATTTGTTTCAGCAAACGATAAGTACCCAAAGAGCTATAGAAATAACGAACGTGTACAGATTGATGATCCAAGTTTAGCAAGCGATCTATTTGAAAAGGTTCGGACAAAAATACCAAGTGAACTAAAGATTGATCAAACGAATTATAGATTGTGCCGCCTTAACGAAAGGCTAAGATTCTGTAAGTACTCTGGAGGACAAAGCTTTTCCATTCATCAAGACGGTGTTTTCTATCCAAAGGCTGGAGAAGAGTCAGTATTAACGTTCTTGCTGTATCTAAATGATTGCGATGAATACGTTGGAGGGGAGACTGCTTTTTTTGAAGACGGCTCCGGTAAGAAAATGCTAACAAGTTATTGGGGAAGTGCTGGAGATATTCTCGTTTTTGATCACAGAATCTGGCACAGCGGGAAGCCGGTTTTTCAAAACAGTAAATATATTCTGAGAAGTGACTTTGTCTACCAGGTAAGTAATCGTAAGAGATTAAATCAAACGCATCATGATGGATATATATGGAGTTTGGCGAAGCTTCCAGGCGGAAAGCTTGCTTCTGCTTCTAGAGACAGATCTATAAAAATATGGAATGACTCGTTGTCGCTTGACCAGGTTTTAGTGAGTCATGAAAATTCTATTTTTGATATGGTCGTTAATAATAATGATCTACTTACCGTTTCTCGAGATGGGTATCTAAACCTTTGGATAGAGGAAAATTCTGGTTACGAGCTCCAAGCAAGGAAAGATACCTTCCATGGATCGGCATTGAGTGTTGAGATTATTGGTAATGACATTCTAACTAGTGGCGCGGACGGTATTGTAAGGCGATGGGATGCCAAAGCTGAAATACAGGAAACTTATAAAATTGCGGATGGTTGGGTTTGGGATATTGAATGCATAAGCAATAAGGAGTTTATTGTTTGCACATCCGTGGGGGAGGTCCAGAAGTGGGGGATGATTTCTTCTAGCGCATGCATCAAGAAAATAAGTTTATCAGAATCGATTCGTTGCTTAGCTTCTAACGACAAGTTTTTGTTTGCTGGGTCGGAGGAAGGAAATATTCATCAACTTTGTAAAAATACTCTAAAACTCGTGAGAACCTGGAATATTCACATGGGGATCGTAAGAGACATTGTGCTTGATGAGTATGGTTTATATTCCTGTGGAGAAGATGGGAGAGTTGTTCATATAGTTGGCTTTCTGGATAAATGGAATGAACTGTTTAGGCATGAAAATTTTGCAACTTCGCTGTGCTGGCTAGAAGATAATCTTCTTGCTTCTGCTTCCTATGCTGGTCGAATAGAAATACATCAATTGGGTTAGCGTACACTTCAGTTAGGCTTTCGATTAGCAATATTATCCGCATTAATTGATTCCCCCTCCTCGACAGCAGCCCCTCAACGTAGAGCGCTTTGAATGTCAAACAAAGCGCAGGGGAATTCAGTTTCTGATTGTCGTTGGAGCGGCAAGTAAATGCTTAGTTGTTGTTCTGGACGAACGTCAATTTTGATCGAGAGAGTCGATCAAAACAGAGCCATGAAATCTTTGTTTGGACAAAGCTTTCATTAGCGAATTGTGGAATTCGCTCTCTGCCGACTCCGCTCGTAGGCGAGCTGCGCATAAACCCATTGGCTGAACGCCATATGGATTTATTTACCAGTATCGGGGGCGTCTGACATTTAGGAAGGTTGATTCAGTTTGTCTCTTAGTTCTAGAAGTTGGTTTGCTGTGGCCTTAATTTCGTCATGCATATGCAACTTATCTAGCCAAGATTTCTTAATGTTACTCGCTCCGTAATATGCTCCAGAAATCTGTCCACAAATTGCGGCAGTGGTATCGGCATCATCGCCCAAATTTGCAGATTTTAGTATTGCGGACTCATAAGAATCTGTTGTGAAAAATGACCACAGAGCCGCTTCTAGAGAATGAACGACATAGCCACTTCCTGATATTTCTTGTTCTGATTTGTTCAGGAATCTTCCATCTGAGATTAAGTTAATCTTTTGTGTATAAGGTTTATATGAAGAGCTATTCAATAAATCGCCTTTATCAACTCCATCTAGCGTAAGACATAGCAGATCTGCAAAGTATTTGCACGCATCGATGCACTCTGCTGTTCCATGAGTCGTCCTTGAACTTTCTCCAGCATACTTAATCACATTATCGATATTCCCATAGTAAGTCATTGGAACAGGTGCTAGACGCATTAGGGAACCATTGCCTGCGCAATCAGGTTCTATTGAACCAGCGAAGGGCTTTTTATTCTCCAAGTATTTATTGAGTGCCTCAACAACAGTGGAACCGATATCGAAACATTCGCCAGTACTGCTCAGATAACCCCACTGCCACCAATTACAATAGCGATTCATTTGGTCAATAGGGTCAAATCCATTCCGTTGAATAAGAGATTCCGCAAGGCAAAGTGCCATAGAGGTGTCATCTGTCCATTGGCCCGCTCTAAGACCAAAGGGTCCTCCGCCGATCATGTCATCAATAGGCGTAAAGCTTCCCTTTGGCATAAATTCGAGTGTTGTTCCAATTGCATCACCAACGGCGAGTCCAAGAAGGCACCCTTCATAACGGTCTAGTAGGCTTAACATAAATATCTAAATTCCGTATTCCTTTGAAGCAGTCATCTTTTATGCGGCACTAAAGTTATTACCTGTTAGAGCTTTCGGTTTTGGTAATCTGAAAAGTCAGGTTTATCTCTTTCGAAATTTGTCATTAATGGTGATGCAACCAGAAAATCAGCGGTACTCTCATTACATGCAATCGGGATATTCCAGAGAGATGCGATACGTAAAAGCGCCTTGATATCAGGGTCATGAGGCATTGGTTCAAGTGGATCCCAGAAGAAGATAAGCATATCTATTTTTCCTTCAGAGATTTTTGCACCAATTTGTTGGTCGCCGCCTAGAGGACCGCTATGTAGCCTTGTAACTTCCGCCCCTAACTTCTCTTCGAAGAGCTTGCCAGTTGTTCCTGTAGCCACAAAGTGGCAACCCTTCAAACTAGTTATATGTCGTTCTGCCCACTCGATTAGTTCAGATTTTTTGTTGTCGTGTGCTACGACGGCGATAGTTTTGATTCCTGCCATAATTTTTCTCCCTTGTTTCTCAACGAATTGCTTATACCCGCTGGCCTTCAATATTTCGGTTAAAATAATGGTTCTTTGATCCTTCTTTAACTCGATAGAGTTTAGCGGGACGATTGCTACCGGTTCTCATTTCCCCGGTTTCTTCCAAAATATCAGCATCGAGTATTCGACGTCTGAATGATTTCTTTTCCACATCCTTTTCCAGAATTAGCTCAAAAGTACTTTGCAAATCGGTTAGCGTAAAAGCGTCCGGCAATAAGTTAACGGGCAAGGCGGTATATTGGACTTTACCCTGCAGTCGTTCATAGCACCGATCCAAAATCTCTTGATGATCAAACGCCAGCTCGAACGCTTTGTTTACCTTATTGACCGGAACCCATGTAACTTCTTCAGAGCTTTCATTTGCTTCGAGCGTAACTTCTTCTGAACTGATTAGAGCAAAATAGGCCACAGTAACCGACCATCCGCGAGGATCCCTTTTTGCTCCACCAAAGCTAGCGACTTGTTCTAAGTACGGCGTATCAACGCCTGTTTTCTCTACTAGTTTTCGCCTTGCAGTGTCATCCAATGTTTTGTCTTTATTTACGTCGATAAATCCGCCTGGGAGAGCCCATTGCCCAAGCGAAGGATATTGAGCTCTTTTGACCAAAAGCACGTGTAACGATTCGTCTTTAATAGTGAAAATCGCCATATCCACTGATGTGAGTGGTATGTCAAAGTCATGAATGTTGTAGTTCTTCAGGAACTCTTTTTCGGATATTTGTTTTGTCATTTCTAACTCATCTCCAGTTGTCTACTGGCTTTCATTTATTCCGTGATAAAGAACAACATACACATAAGTGTTAATAAGCCACTAAGATAGTGGCGCAAAAACACTATGTCAAACTGAGAGTTTTTAAATTAAGTCAAAATAGGGTGTTGACATATAAGTGGCAGTAAGCCACTATGTATTCAGGCTAACAAATCAGGTGGGATTCACCAGTTAGCATTAGCACGAAATTGGATAGACCAATTTCCTGTCACCAACAGCAAGGGGTTTGCTGATATGAGTAACAAAGAATTCGACTTTTTAGTTTTTATTGGGCGTTTCCAGCCTTTCCATAATGGACATTTACAAGTGGTCCGAGAAGGTTTGGAAAAGGCGAGACAGCTAATCATTTTAGCGGGCTCAGCACACCAACCTAGATCAACACGTAACCCTTGGACGATAGCAGAACGCGAAGCCATGATTCGCGGTTCAGTGTCTCAAGAAGAGAGCGATCGAATGCACGTCGCTCCATTGATGGATATTGTTTACAACGATGAATCTTGGGTTCGAAACGTACAAGCAACTGTAAATGGTTATGTAACGGCACACCACGGTGTACCGCACAAGCAACCAAAAGTTGGGTTGATCGGGCACAGTAAAGACCAGAGTTCATACTACTTAAATTTGTTCCCGCAATGGGGGGCAGTTGAAGTAGAGAACTACCAAGGAATTAGCGCAACACCGGTTAGAGAATTGGTTTTTGGTTCGAAAGATAGCCAAGGTAATTTAAAACAATTCTTGCCAGTGAACGTGCAAGAAGAATTGAAGAAGTTCTACGCGACACCTGAATTCAGTGAAGTAAAAAGTGAACAGGAGTTTGTCGCTAAGTATCAGCAAGCATGGAGTGCTGCACCGTATCCACCGACCTTCGTAACAGTTGATGCAGTGGTGATACAAAGCGGACATGTCTTGATGGTGGAACGGAAAGCAAGGCCAGGGAAAGGGCTACTAGCATTACCTGGAGGCTTCGTGGATCACGGAGAGAAATTGGTAGATGCTTGCTTAAGGGAGCTAAGAGAAGAAACGCGTTTGAAAGTGCCTGCACCGGTACTTAAAGGCTCAATCAAATCCCAAGAAGTATTTGATGACCCTTACCGCTCGGCACGAGGAAGAACGATTACACATGCTTTCTACTTTGAATTAGCTCCGAACAAGGAGTTACCCAAAGTAAAAGGCGGGGACGATGCAAAACACGCGAAGTGGATGCCACTGGCGGAATTGGATCCAACCCAGATTTTTGAAGATCACTATTTCATCATCCAGGAAATGATTGGAATGTAAAAACTAAGCATACCCCAGGGCCGGGATAGACCCAGCCCTGTTTTTAAAAGAGAAAAACTGATTGGAGGATTTCCATCATGACTAATAGAAATATCATCTTAAATGTAGACTCTTATAAAGCGTCTCACTACTTACAGTACCCACCCAATACGACAGAGGTGTCTAGTTACATCGAAGCGAGGGGCGGGCAATTCAAACAGGCAGTCTTCTTTGGTTTGCAAATGTTCATCAAAGAATATTTAGCTAACCCCATTACAAATGAAGATATCGATGAAGCGAAAGTCATCATCGAAGCACACGGCTTACCGTTCAATGAAGCAGGCTGGCGCTATATCGTCAATAAATACGATGGTTATCTTCCTGTTGAAATTGAAGCGTTGCCAGAAGGTTATGTGGCGCCAGTTAAAAACGCCATGGTTCAAGTAATCAATACCGATCCAAACTGCGCATGGTTAACCAGCTATGTTGAAACGGCATTGTTGCGAGCTGTCTGGTATCCAACAACGGTGGCAACTGTTTCTTGGAATTGCAGACAAGTAATTAAGCGCTTTATGGAAGAAACTGCCGATAGTGTCGAAGGGTTGGATTTTAAATTACACGATTTTGGCGCTCGCGGAGCAACGACTGAAGAAGCCGCAGCTATAGGTGGTGCGGCAAACTTAGTCAACTTCATGGGTACGGATACTATCAGTGGTATTTTGGCAGCAAGAAAATATTACGGGGCTGAAATTGCAGGCTTCTCGATTCCAGCCGCAGAACACAGCACGATTACGAGCTGGGGTAAGGATAACGAAAAAGAGGCTTACGCCAATATGCTTGATCAGTTCAGTGGCCCAGACAAGTTAGTGGCCGTTGTTAGTGATTCCTATGATTTGTGGAATGCTATCGATAACATCTGGGGTGAAGAGTTGAAGGATAAAGTGCAACGCACTGGTGGCACTTTGATTGTAAGGCCAGACAGTGGTGATCCAATCAATATCGTCACAGAAACGATTGAAAGGTTAATGAATAACTTTGGTTACGAAGTGAATGATAAAGGGTATCGCGTTTTACCTTCATACATTCGAGTGATTCAAGGTGATGGTGTTTCATTGCAAACCATCGAAGCGATTTTGGATGCAATGAAACTTAGAAAGCAAAGTGCTGAAAACATCGCCTTTGGAATGGGTGGTGAGTTATTGCAAAAAGTAAATCGTGACACGATGAAATTTGCAATGAAAGCTTCAGCGGCAAAAGTAGATGGTCTATGGAGAGATGTGTTCAAGGATCCAATTACCGATTCAGGAAAGCGATCGAAGAAAGGGCGATTAGCCGTGATCAAAGATGACAAGGGGCAAGTGCAAACCATCCGAGCCCAGGAGTTGGGTGATAAGGAAAACTTGCTTCAGCCTGTCTATCGAAATGGAAAGTTGCTTAAGGACTATAGCTTTGAAGAAGTACGTGCTAATGCAGCTGAAGAAAATCAAGTTAAGGAGACTATTTCAAGCGCGGCTTAACAGCCTCATCGATAACCAAAACGTGTTAACAGAAAGCACTAAACGAAAGGCCTGGATAGACCGGCCTTTCAAACACAACTTAAGGTAGCTTGGATTAAGTTCACCTAATGCAGATTCCGCAAGGCGCCCGACAATGAGTGATGACACATATCTCATGGATAGGCGAAGTGCGAGCGAGGATGCAACGAAGCGAAGATGCGCTAGGTGAGGTTAAGACGGCTTCCGAAACAGGCAAGGAGTTTGTCATGTTAAATATCAAATACATTAAGGTTGCACCGACAACCTATCTTATGCAGTTCAAAAAAGGCCAGGTTAAGCGTAAAGGTACAGGCCTAGCACTATGGTATTACGCACCCAGTACTTCTCTGGTGGCGATTCCAACTGGAACGAGTGATCTTCCGTTCATATTCAAAGAAACAACAAAGGACTATCAAGAAGTCACCGTGCAAGGTCAATTGGTTTACCGCATTGCGGAACCCGAAAAACTGTCTTCGCTAATGAACTTCACTTTAAAAAGCGAAGCGACGTCTAAAGACCTTTCTTATCAATCTGACGATCCTGATAAATTGCGCAATCGAATTCTTAATTTGATCCAAGTGAAAATGAGTGCGGCGATAGAACAAATGGAATTGCGAGAGTCTTTAGCTGCTTCCCAAGACTTGGTTCGACTTATCAAGAGTGAGTTATCCAGTTCAGAGGTGATCAATACACTGGGGCTCGAAGTGATCGATTTTTCTATCGTTGCAATCAAACCTGCTCCAGAAACTGCTAGAGCTTTAGAAGCAACTGTTCGAGAACAGCTCCTTGAACAAGCAGACGATGCAATCTACAAACGTAGAAATGCCTCGATTGAACAAGAGCGAGTTGTTAAAGAAAACGAGCTAAGCACTGAGCTGGCAGTGGAAGCCAAACAGCGCGAAATCAAGGAAGAAAAACTTAAGGCAGAACGTTCTCTTCAAGAACAACGACGCCAGATGAAGAAAGAGCAACTAGTTGCGGAAGTTGAACAAGAGGAACAGAGACAAGAACTCGTAGAACTGGCAACCGAGAACAGTCGCAAGCAAGCGGACGCAAAAGCTTATGATATCGCCGCCACCATGGAAGCTTTGTCAAAAGTGGATGCGAAAGTGCTCGAAGCCATGACAATGGGTAATCTAGATCCGCAGCAGCTACTCGCACAAGCGTTCAGAGAGTTAGCTGGCGGTGCAGATAAGATAGGCCAGTTGAATATCGCGCCTGATCTCCTTCAGTCTATTTCTGGGAGGCTACAGCAATGAGCGTTTTGCCAAAAACAGATAGGAGAGAGCAACAAGATGCCAAAGCCATTGTTGTCACTCGAAGAACCCGATTCGAAGAACTAATAGCTCAGTACAATACGGAAGCGCAGGCCAAGTTTGTGATTGAGAGCAGGGGAGCTGACTTCGAAGACTATAAGCTTGAATATCAAACTTATACGCAAGCAGTTAAACAAGTAGAGGCGGCGCTTTTTAGCGCTGCCCGAGTTCAACGCTTGGATCGCGAGTTTTTACCGAACTTTATTTTTGGTCCTAACGATATCGTTGTGGTCGTTGGTCAAGATGGTCTCGTAGCCAATACGCTTAAGTATCTAGTTGGTCAGCCAGTAATAGGAGTGAACCCGGATCCAGCAAGGTTTGATGGTCTGCTGCTACCGTTCCAAGTAAAAGACGCGCCTTTGATATTCGGTGACGTTGTTAAAAGCAATTACCAGTCAAAGCAAATCACAATGGCAAAGGCCACGCTAAACGACGGGCAAGAGTTGTTGGCCGTAAACGATCTATTTATCGGACCTCGCTACCAAACCTCTGCTCGATATGAGATTCAGGTAGACGGAAAGCGCGAAGTTCAGTCTTCCAGTGGAATTATCATCTCAACGGGATTAGGCAGTACGGGTTGGTTAAAAAGTGTTGTCGCTGGAGCCTCTGGTGTCATTGGTGGGAGCAGAGAAATCGATGCTTCTTTTGCTTGGGATACGAATCAACTTAAGTTTGCTGTTAGAGAGCCTTTTCCGAGTCAAACAACAGGTACTGAGTTGGTTTATGGTTCCGTAGAAACAGAATCGTCGATGACAGTTTCATCGCTTATGTCGGGGAACGGAGTGATCTTTAGCGACGGAATGGTGGATGATTATTTGGAGTTTAATAGTGGGGCTTTTCTTAATATTGGAGTTGCCGCCATGATTGGAAACTTAGCGTGTTAGTTATGAAATATTTGTGTGACTCTTCCCTCATTAAAAGTGCTGAGTAATCAGTTATTAATCGCTGTTTTGATAAGGTTAAGTCTGTATTTTTAGCGCTTTACGGCTAGCTAGGCTGGTAGAAACTTAAAAGGAAGTATGAATGAAAAATGTATCTGTATTTATGGCCGGTATTATTGCGGTGTCTCTATGTGTGATGGCCGATCCCGCATTGGCTGGTCCGGGCGGTAAAATAGCCTCAACAATATACGAGTCGTTCTGGGGTAAAGTCTTACTCGTTGTATTATTTATCGCGTTTCTACCTTTGATAATCCTCAATACAATTAAAAAGAAGTTAGCAGAGAAGCGTGCGCGTAAAGACTTAGCCTATATGACTAGATATAGCGATGTTTTTGATTGGCTATCTTTGCAGCAACGATTCAAGGATTCCTTTTTGCGAGTCCACAAAGGTTGGGCAAACGAAGATTTGTCAGATGCTTCGAAGTGGATGACGGATTGGTATTTGCAAAATCAGCAGCAAGTGTATTTGGAGAATTGGAAAAGCCAAGGCGTCAAAAACATTTGTGATGTTAAGAAACTAAAAACGATCACGCCGATTCTTTTTCAACACAAAAATCATTCAGATAATCATGAAGGATCTAAGTTAGTCGTCTCAATGACTGCAAATATGAACGACTATCTTGAGCATTTAAAAACAGGGGAAGTCGTTGAAGGCAGTAAGAAATACAAAGATGTAGAGACAATCTGGATGTTCACATTAGAAGACGGTATATGGAAGGTGTCTGCTATTGAGGAAGTTGCTACTTTAATGAGTTTCGTTAAAGCGGTTAAAGATATGCCACCAATTGAATCAACTGTTCCAACTCCAATGCCTTAAAACGCAAATAGAGGCAAGTTAGCTAATAGGCTTGCCTCTATTGAAACTGCTTGATGCAAGTACTTTTGGTTCTATAGGCAGCCGATTTTTTATTATCGTTAGTCAGTCCATTTCAAGAATTAAGGGAGCACATTGATTTAAGTAATAATATTAAATTTGAGGCTAGGTAAGCAGACCAGATACGTTGAAGTTCGTTTGGCTCATCAAACCCAATAGTATGCACAGCATACCTTAGCTGCGGTATTAGCCATTGAATCTTTCTCGACGGATCATTCTTTTCAATTTGTTGGCTAGCTAACTTTCTTATGTGGCAAACAGATTCATAAGTGCGTTCAAATTGTGTCCCAAGAAATTGTTCTGACAACTTTGGCAGATAATCAAAAGGGTCATCAAACCTAAGTAAAAAATCACTAAACTCATAAGCTAGTTGAAGATCTGCATCAGACTCAATTGGTGTGTAGATGTAGAGAAGGTCGTTCTCAAGTTTGGCGAAATCTTTTAGTACATGTCCGCGATGGGTATGAAAGAAATCGATCAGCCAAACGTTGTCGCGCTCGTCGATAATGACGTTTGCACCATTGAGGTCGCCATGCACGAAGGCAA
>NZ_LWFI01001453.1:0-1064 GCF_001635735.1 Oleiphilus sp. HI0067 | reverse complement strand
CCCTATTATCTCGACAGTAATGATCTGTTGCGCTTTACCGCCATGTCCATCGTCTACCTCGACGATAAACGACTCAGTCGTTTTCTGCCCATGCCCCAGAGCTTTTGTATCAGGAGAATTATGGTCCAGAACAAACGTCCATTTTCCACTGTTTGGGTCTATCGTCAGCCCACCAAAACGGCCTTGCTGCGAACCAACAACCTTCCATGTATGCGTATCTAAGGCATCAACATCTACTGCAGTGAGCGAACCTGAGGTTTGACCGATCAAATCTTCGGTAACTGAACCGGTGTTCTGTCCACGAATGGTAGGTAGATCGTTCGTTCCCTCAACATCAATAACAACTTGTTTAATGGTTCGCTCACCATGCTGATCTCTCACCTCGACACGAAATGTCTGCTGAATGACTTGGCCTTCAGACAAAGCCTTCACAGACGCGGAGTTAGGATGCAGAGAGAATGTCCATTTCCCTTGCCCATCTATCGATAAACTTCCGTATGAGGCGTTGGGATTTAACACTCGCCAGCTATGTGTGTCGTTTTTGTCAGCATCGTCTGGCGTCAGCTGACCGCTAATCGTCGGCGTAACGTCTTCTTTTGCCGTACCACTAAATTGGCCCGCCATCAGCGGCTTATCATTCGTACCGTTAATAACGACAGATACCACTTTTGTGGATGCTGCGCCTTGAGAATCAATGACTCTCACCGTGTGTTGGACGGTGACAGATTCCCCGTCACCAAGCCCTTGCGTATCAGGGCTTGTACGATCCAAGGTATAACGCCAGCGTCCGTTTTGATCTACCGTCAATTGCCCATATTGATCGGCACCACCGCCATCAATTGACCAAGTATGCGTGTCGCCACGATCAGGGTCGCCATCGCGTAGTCTTCCGCTCACCGTTTCGACTTGGTCTTCTATCACACTGCCAGTTGCTCGCCCTCTAATGGCAGGAGAATCATTTGTACCCTCAACAATAATAGAAACGCTTTGCGTGACGATCCCACCGTGCCCATCATCGACTTGTATTTGAAAGGTCTCAGTACGCGTTTCACCCTCTCGCAAGC